>NZ_JBHWBS010000178.1:0-4293 GCF_042735655.1 Streptomyces sp. NPDC059567
GCACGGCGATGCCGTGCTGCGCCTTCACGCGTCAGGAGCGACAATCACCGCGTGCACCCGAAGCCGCCGCCCGGCGTAACCGAAGACCCCGCCGCCCCGCGCCCCGAGGCCACCGCCGAACCCGACGCGACGGCGGGGCCCGCCGCCGAGCCCGCCCAGCCCGTTGTGGGCAACTGGTCCGCCACGGCGGGCCCGCCCTCCACCCCCGCTCACGCGCCGCGGTCGCCGGCTCGGCGGCTCGTCGCGCCGCTCGCCACGCTCGCCGGGGTCGGGGCCGCGTTCGCCTACGTCGGAAGCGTCGATCCCAACGAGCCCGGGCACTATCCGGTCTGCCCGATGCTGCGCTTCACCGGGATCTACTGCCCCGGCTGCGGCGGGCTCCGCAGCGCCCACGCCTTCGTGCACGGCGAGCTCGGCGCCGCCCTCGGCGCCAACGCGCTCGCCGTCGTCGGCTACGGGATCTTCGCCGTCGTCATGGTCCTCTGGCTGATTCGCGCCGTACGCGGCGTACCCATGAGGATCGCGATCGCCCCCGTCTGGTGGTGGGGGATCGGCGCCGTCCTCGCCCTCTTCACCCTGGTGCGGAACCTGCCGTTCGGCTCCGCGCTCGCCCCGTGACCGCTCCCGAGAAGTCCCAGCAGGTGGGACGCACGTCGGCCGGATGCGGGTCCCGCGCCCTCCTGCGGATACCATCGACATGGCTGAACCTGGTTCATCTTCACGAACGTCACCATCACCGTCCCGGAAGGGGGCCTCTCGCGTGAGTGTGCTCGACGAGATCATCGAAGGCGTGCGCGCCGACCTCGCAGAGCGGCAGGCGCGGGTCTCCCTCGACGAGCTCAAGGAGCGCGCCGCCAAGGCACCGCAGGCCAAGGACGGCGTCGCCGCACTGCGCGGCGAGGGCGTCACGGTGATCTGCGAGGTCAAGCGCTCCAGCCCGTCCAAGGGCGCACTCGCCGCCATCGCCGACCCGGCCGGCCTCGCCGCCGACTACGAGGCGGGCGGCGCCGCCGTCATCTCCGTGCTCACGGAGGAGCGCCGCTTCGGCGGCTCCCTCGCCGACCTGGAGGCCGTCCGGGCCCGGGTCGACATCCCCGTCCTCCGCAAGGACTTCATCGTCACGGCGTACCAGCTGTGGGAGGCGCGGGCCTACGGGGCCGACCTCGCGCTCCTGATCGTCGCCGCCCTCGAGCAGGAGGCCCTGGTCTCCCTGATCGAGCGCGCCGAGTCCATCGGCCTCACGCCGCTGGTCGAGGTCCACGACGAGGACGAGGTCGAGCGCGCCGTCGACGCCGGCGCCCGGATCATCGGCGTCAACGCCCGGAACCTCAAGACCCTCAAGGTCGACCGCACCACCTTCGAGCGCGTCGCCCCGGAGATCCCGGCCGGCATCGTCAAGGTCGCCGAGTCCGGCGTCCGCGGGCCGCACGACCTCATCGCGTACGCCAACGCCGGCGCCGACGCGGTCCTGGTCGGCGAGTCCCTCGTGACCGGCCGCGACCCGAAGGCCGCCGTCGCCGACCTCGTCGCCGCCGGCGCCCACCCCGCCCTCCGTCACGGCCGGAGCTGACCCCGCCGTGACTCCCCGCCGCGCCACGTCGACCGTCCCGGGCCATGCCGCCCGGGGCGCCGTCGGCATGCCCGCGGTGACGGTCACCGACCCGGCCGCCGGACGCGCGATGCGCACCCGGCTCCGTACCGCCGCTGCTCCCGCGCACGCCCCGCTGGCCCGGGGCTGCCGCCCGCGCGGCTGCCGGGCGCCCGCCCGACGCGTCCACGGCCGACGCGTGCGGTACGTGATCGGCAGCGAGCCCGGTCAGGTCAACGGCATGCGATGGCGCCGGCGCCCCGCGCGCACCTTCACGACGACCGTCTGACATCCCTTGCCCCCGTTGTGGGCATTCGTTCCGCTGGGCTGGGGGTCCCCCCGGACGAAGTCTGGGGGGAGGGTGGGCACAACGGCAGGGCCCGCGACGGCGTTGCCGTACGTGAGTGAGTCGCGCGCATACCGTGACCATCGTTAGCACGTAATCCGGGGCACCCGCCCCGCGAGGAGCAGCCGCATGTCCAGCGAGTTCTTCATTCCGGACCCGGAGGGTCAGGTTCCCACCACCGAGGGCTACTTCGGTGCCTACGGCGGCAAGTTCATCCCCGAGGCCCTCGTCGCCGCCGTCGACGAGGTCGCGGTCGAGTACGACAAGGCCAAGACCGACCCGGAGTTCGCGCGCGAGCTCAACGACCTCATGGTCAACTACACCGGCCGCCCGAGCGCCCTCACCGAGGTCCCCCGGTTCGCCGAGCACGCCGGCGGCGCCCGGGTCTTCCTCAAGCGCGAGGACCTCAACCACACCGGCTCGCACAAGATCAACAACGTGCTCGGCCAGGCCCTGCTCACCAAGCGCATGGGCAAGACCCGGGTCATCGCCGAGACCGGCGCCGGTCAGCACGGTGTCGCCACCGCCACCGCCTGCGCCCTCTTCGGGCTCGAGTGCACCATCTACATGGGCGAGATCGACACCCAGCGCCAGGCGCTGAACGTCGCCCGGATGCGGATGCTCGGCGCCGAGGTGATCCCGGTGAAGTCCGGCAGCCGCACCCTCAAGGACGCCATCAACGAGGCGTTCCGCGACTGGGTCGCCAACGTCGACCGGACGCACTACCTCTTCGGAACCGTCGCCGGACCGCACCCCTTCCCCGCCATGGTCCGCGACTTCCACCGCGTCATCGGCGTCGAGGCCCGCCGCCAGATCCTGGAGCGCGCCGGCCGCCTCCCCGACGCGGCGATCGCCTGCGTCGGCGGCGGATCCAACGCGATCGGCCTCTTCCACGCGTTCCTCGCCGACACCGACGTCCGCCTCATCGGCTGCGAGCCGGCCGGGCACGGCGTCGAGACCGGCGAGCACGCGGCTACCCTGACCGCAGGCGAGCCCGGCATCCTGCACGGCTCGCGGTCGTACGTGCTCCAGGACGACGAGGGCCAGATCACCGAGCCGTACTCCATCTCGGCCGGTCTGGACTACCCGGGCATCGGCCCGGAGCACTCGTACCTCAAGGACAGCGGCCGTGGCGAGTACCGCGCCGTCACCGACGACGCGGCCATGCAGGCCCTGCGCCTGCTCTCCCGTACCGAGGGCATCATCCCTGCCATCGAGTCGGCGCACGCCCTCGCGGGCGCGCTGGAGGTCGGCAAGGAGCTGGGCCCCGAGGGCCTGCTCGTCGTCAACCTCTCCGGGCGCGGCGACAAGGACATGGACACGGCCGCCCGCTACTTCGGGCTGTACGACACCGACGCGGCCCCCGTCGAGGCCGACGCCGCCGCCGAGGACGGCGCGGGCGAGATCCGGAGGGACACCAAGTGAGCGGCAACATCCAGCTCCTCAGCGACACCCTGGCCAAGGCCAAGGCCGACAACCGCGCCGCTCTCATCGCCTACCTCCCGGCCGGCTTCCCGACCGTGGACGGCGGCATCGAGGCGATCAAGGCCGTCTTCGACGGCGGCGCCGACGTCGTCGAGGTCGGGCTCCCGCACAGCGACCCGGTCCTGGACGGCCCCGTCATCCAGACGGCCGACGACATCGCCCTGCGCGGCGGCGTCCGGATCGCCGACGTCATGCGCACGGTCCGCGAGGCCTTCGCCGCCACCGGGAAGCCGGTGCTGGTGATGACGTACTGGAACCCGATCGACCGCTACGGCGTCGAGCGGTTCACCGAGGAGCTGGCCGCGGCCGGCGGCGCGGGCTGCATCCTGCCCGACCTGCCGGTCCAGGAGTCCGCCGGCTGGCGCGAGCACGCCGAGAAGCACGGTCTCGCCACCGTCTTCGTCGTGGCGCCGAGCAGCAAGGACGAGCGGCTCGCCACCATCACGGCCGCCGGCTCCGGCTTCGTCTACGCCGCCTCGCTGATGGGCGTCACCGGCACCCGCGAGTCGGTCGGCGCCGAGGCCGCCGACCTCGTCCGCCGCACCCGCGCCACCTCGGAGCTGCCGGTCTGCGTCGGACTCGGCGTCTCCAACGCGGAGCAGGCCAAGGAGGTCGCGACCTTCGCCGACGGCGTCATCGTCGGCTCCGCGTTCGTCAAGCGGATGCTCGACGCCGTCGACGAGACCGCCGGACTCGCCGCCGTAAGGGAACTGGCGGGCGAACTCGCCGAGGGCGTGCGGCGCGTTTCGTAACCCGAATGGGTGGATCTGTGACCGGGGGGGGGCGGACGCCCCGCCCCCGGGGGGTGGTGTGGGGGGGTGGCAGAATAAAACCTGGGTCTGTTAAAAAACAACGAGCCCCCCCCACCCGGTTA
>NZ_JBHWBS010000178.1:4303-6338 GCF_042735655.1 Streptomyces sp. NPDC059567
CATCGCCCCGTGGGCGCGGGGCGGGTTTATAACCCCCTTGGGTTGTAGCTGTCGCGGGGCAGGGGCTAACGCCCCCCCCCGGTTCGTTGCTGAGGGCGTGAGCCAGAAGAACAGTGACGGAAAAGGGAGCGCGCGGGAGCGCCTCCAGCAGCAGCGCGAGCGAGAGAAGGCCCGTGAGAAGCAGCGGCGCGTCCTGATCGTGTCGGCCGCGGTCGTCGGCGTCCTCGGCCTGGCCGCGGTCGTCGGAGTGATCGCCGCCAACAGCGGGGACAAGGACAGCGGCTCGGACAAGGCGGGCCCGGTCGTCGCCCCGACCGGCGCGACCGAGGGCGACAAGCCGGCCATCCCGACCGGGAAGACGGACGCCCCGTCGACCCTGGCGATCTGGGAGGACTTCCGCTGCCCGGCCTGCGCGTCCTTCGAGAACGCCTTCCGGGACACCATCCACGAGCTCGAGGCCTCCGGCGCGCTCAAGACCGAGTACCACCTCGCCACCCTCATCGACGGGAACATGGGCGGCAGCGGCTCCCTGCGCGCGGCGAACGCCGCCGCGTGCGCCCAGGACGCGGGAAAGTTCACCGCGTACCACGACGTGCTGTACATCAACCAGCCGCCGGAGACCGACGACGCCTTCGGCAGGAACGACAAGCTGATCGAGCTCGCGGCGAAGGTGCCCGGGCTCGACACGCCGGCCTTCCGCAGCTGTGTCGAGGACGGCACGCACGACAGCTGGGTGGGGAAGTCGAACGACGCCTTCCGCAGCAGCGACTTCCGGGGCACGCCCTCCGTGCTGCTCAACGGAGAATCGATCTTCCCGAACAAGGGGGACGAGCAGATCTCCCCGGACAACCTGAAGAAGTGGGTCGCCGAGGCCAACAAGGGCAAGACGCCGGGGACGGCCTCGCCCACGGGCTGACGCCCTCCGGCGTCCCTCCTTCGGCGCCTAAGTTACGCAGACGTTGTCGGGTGGGCTGCCGCGTCACCCGCCCGGCAAGGTAGCGTCGGTTCTGCCATGGACCTTGCCTACATTCCCAGCCCGTCGACCGGAGTCCTGAACCTCGGACCGGTTCCGCTGCGCGGCTATGCCTTCTGCATCATCATCGGTGTCTTCGTCGCCGTCTGGTACGGCAACAAGCGCTGGATCGCCCGGGGCGGCAAAGCCGGCACCGTGGCCGACATCGCCGTCTGGGCGGTGCCCTTCGGCCTCGTCGGCGGCCGGCTCTACCACGTGATCACCGACTACCAGCTGTACTTCAGCGAGGGTGAGAACTGGGTCGACGCCTTCAAGATCTGGGAGGGCGGCCTCGGCATCTGGGGCGCCATCGCGCTCGGAGCGGTGGGCGCCTGGATCGGCTGCCGCCGGCGCGGCATCCCGCTGCCGGCGTACGCGGACGCCATCGCACCCGGTATCGCCCTCGCCCAGGCCATCGGCCGCTGGGGCAACTGGTTCAACCAGGAGCTGTACGGCAAGCCGACCACCCTGCCGTGGGGTCTGGAGATCTCCGCCGGCGCGAACCGCGAGGAAGGGATCTACCACCCGACCTTCCTGTACGAGTCGCTGTGGTGCATCGGTGTCGCGCTCCTGGTCATCTGGGCCGACCGCCGCTTCAAGATGGGCCACGGACGGGCCTTCGCCCTCTACGTCGCCGCGTACTGCACGGGCCGGGCGTGGATCGAGTACATGCGGGTCGACGAGGCGCACCACGTCCTCGGCCTGCGGCTGAACGTCTGGACGGCGATCGTCGTCTTCGTCCTGGCCGTCGCCTACATCGTGATCTCGTCGCGGGTCCGCCCGGGACGGGAGGAGATCGTGGAGCCGGATCGGGACAAGCCCGTCGTCGGGAAGGGCGCGACCGACGAGGACGCGACCGACGAGGACGGCGGGGCCTCGGAGGCCGAGGCCTCCGTGGAGGAGCCCGAGGACGCGCCGGGGACCCTCGCCGAGGAGTCGACCGACGAGCCGGCCGGGAACGGCGCGGGCAAGGGCTGACCGACCCGCCGGCATCGCATGACATGGGGCCGCCCCGGACCGAGA
>NZ_JBHWBS010000179.1:0-6307 GCF_042735655.1 Streptomyces sp. NPDC059567
GTCGTGCGAATGCCGTACGAGCGAGGTGGCGGGCGGCGTCAGCCCTGGCGGGCCAGGTCCGCCGCGCCGACCAGACCGGCCTTGCCGCCGAGCTGGGCCGCGAGCACCTGGGCGTGCGGCCGCCACTCGCCGCCGATCAGCCAGCGGCGGAAGGACTTCCGGATCGGGTCGAGCACCAGCTCGCCCTCGTCGGAGACGCCGCCGCCGACGATGAACGCCGAGGGGTCGAAGAGCGACGCCAGGTCGGCGAGGCCCGCGCCGGCCCAGCGGGCCAGCTCGCGGAAGGAGTCCACGGCCACCGGGTCGCCCTGTCGGGCCGCCGCGCTGACGTGCTTGCCCTCGATGCCGTCGGGGGTGCCGTCGCCCAGACCGAGGAGGATCTCCGCGTTCTCGGGCGTGGCGTGGGCGCGCTGCTTCGCGTACCGGACGAGCGCGCGCCCGGAGGCGTACTGCTCCCAGCAGCCCTGGCTGCCGCAGCCGCACAGCAGGCCGTCGGGGACGACCCGGATGTGGCCGAACTCGGCCGCGACACCGAAGCGTCCGCGGCGGAGCTTGTTGCCGATGATGATGCCGCCGCCGAGGCCGGTGCCGAGCGTGATGCAGATGACGTCCTCGTGGCCCTGCCCGGCGCCGAACTTGTACTCGCCCCAGGCCGCCGCGTTCGCGTCGTTCTCGACCACGACCGGCAGGCCGACCCGCTGCTCGACCTTGTCCTTCAGCGGCTCGTGCCGCCAGTCGATGTTCGGCGCGAAGAGGACGGTGGCGCGCTTGTCGTCGACGTAGCCCGCGGCACCGATGCCGACAGCCTCGATCTGATGACCCTTGCCGGCCTCGGACACGGCGGCGCAGATCGCGTCGACGATGCCTTCGGGGGTCGGCGGGGTGGGCACCTTGTGCGTGTCGAGGATGTTGCCCTCCTCGTCGACCACGCCGGCCGCGATCTTCGTGCCGCCGATGTCGACGCCGATGGTGAGTCCCATGTGTCCCTCAGTTTTCGGTCGAGCCCCGCTAAGGCCAACCGTACCCGAGGGGGGCCACCGTCCTGATCAGTCCAGGTCGATGTGGTGCCCGGTTCCGGGCCCGTCGTCGTCCTTCTTGGGGTCCTCGGGCCGGTCCGGCCGGGATTCCTTGCGCGGGTCGCCCGGCTCGTCGCGGGTCCAGCGCGTCTCGTGGCCCTCGACCGCCGAGCGGTAGGCGGCCAGCAGCTCGTTGCCGGCGGCGGCGAGGTGGTCGAAGACCTGCGGGTTGCGCTCGATGACGGGCTCGACGGCCGCCTTCGCCTGGTTGACGAGCTGCTGCACGGTGCCCTGGGCAGCCATGCCCATCAGCGGGTTCCGCATCGAGGAGACCTTGTCGGCGACGGCGTCGAAGAGCTTGCGGAACTCCTCGGCGGCCGAGCCGGGCTCCGCACCGGCGCTCGCGCGGCGGCGGGCCTTCTCGGCCTCCAGGTCCTCGGCGCACGCCTTGGCCCAGGCATCCGAATCGCTCATGGCGTACTCCTTACGGCTTATACCGTCGACGGTACACGGCCTCAGGGGTTCCGCGGCCAGAGACCGGCGTCGGGGGTGAACCTGACCCTGAGGTCGCCGTCGACCAGCGCGGCGCCGGCGACGGTGCAGCGGCGCAGGGCGGGCGGGAGCGGGACGTTGCGGCGGAACCGGCCGACGGCGAGGAGGAGTTCGTCCCCCCGGCGGACGAGGGAGAGCTCGCGCTTGACGGCGCCGGGCAGGGGGATGTGCCAGACGAGGATGCCGTCGTCGTCCCTGCGGTCCTCGACGGTCCACTCGGGGGCGGCTGCGGGTCCGGCGTCGACCGCGAGCAGGGCGAGGTCCTCGGGGCCGCGCAGGTCCCGGCCGAGGTGCGGCAGGGCGTGCACGGTCCCGTCGTGGGCGGTACGGAGCCGGGCCAGGTGCTCGTGCTGCTGGGCGGTCAGCCCGGCGAGCCAGGGGTCGGGCGAGTCGGCCGGGAGCAGCTTGTTGGCGACCACGGTGTCGAGGGCGAGGCGGTGGAGCGCGAGGCCGAGGCGGGCGGTGCGCAGGGCGTCGGTGGCCGCGGGTCCGGGCTCGACGACGAGGCGGACGGTGGTGGTGGGGTCGTCGACGACGGCCTGGACGGCGGCGAGCTCGGCCTCCCAGCGGGAGGTCGTCTCGTAGAGCCACTGCGCGGGCATGGGGACGCCGGCGAGCTGGGCCAGCATGGGGCGCAGGGCGCGGGCGGCCTGTCGCTCGGGCGGCAGGAGGCGGCGGAGGTAGCGGCGCAGCTGCTCGGGCAGGGCGAGGACGGCGAGGGCGTCGAGCAGCGGGGGCAGGTCGACGACGACGAGGTCCCAGTCACCGGCGGCGGCGTCGCGCAGGGCGCGGAGCAGGGCGAACTGGTGGCTGCCGGGGAGTTCGGTGAGCTCGGCGTCCTCGAAGGGGGCGGCGCCGAGGAGGTCGAGGGCGGTGCCGGAACGTGCCTGCAGGGCGAGGAACTCGCGGCGGAAGTCGGCGGCGGGGGCGGGGCGGAGGAGGTCCACGCCGGGCGTCTCGTCGGCCTCGCCGGACACCAGGAGGACGCGCCGGCCGGTCTGCGCCCCGGCGAGGGCGGTGGCGCAGGCGACGGTGGTACGGCCGGCGCCGCCGGTCCCGGTGACGAGCAAGATCCCCATACGGCGGAACGTTACCGCCCCGCGCTGGAACGGCTCCCACAGGTTGCGGGCAACCGTTCCGCGGGGCGACGCCCACCCAGACGACGGCGCCGCACCTGTGGGCACCGTACGGACCGGGAGCCTGGGCCCGGCAAGGGCGCCGTCCGTTGTGCCCACCCGTTCCGCCCCAGCGGAACGACTGCCCACAACGAGGGTGGGCGAGGGAGGGGTGGGCACCGCCCCCGGGGGCGGCTACGCGCCCGATTCCACCCGCTTCTTCAGGCCCGCCAGCGCGCGGTCGATGATGACCTTCTCCGCCTTGCGCTTGATCATGCCCAGCATCGGGATCTTGACGTCCACCGTCAGCTGGTACGTCACCTCGGTGCGCGTCCCGCCGCCCGCCGGGGTCAGGCGGTACGAGCCGTCAAGGGAGCGGAGCATCTGGGACTTGACCAGCGTCCAGGAGACCTCGTTGTCGCCGGTCCAGGTGTACGCCAGCGTGTGGTCGTCCTTGATCGCGCCCGCGTCGAGCAGCAGCCGCACCTTCTCCGCGCGGCCGGCCTCGTCCTTCTCCAGGACCTCGGCCTCCTTCACCTCGCCCGTCCACTCGGGGTAGCGGGCGAAGTCGGCGATCACGCCCATGACGTCGGCCGGCGCTGCCTCGATGGTGATGCTCGAGCTGGTGTGTTCGGCCATCGCTGTGGCTCCTCCACTGTGCGGTCCGGCGGAAGTCGAAGGGCACGAACCGTGCCGACCGAAGGCTATCGCGCCGTCAGCGAAGGCCCGTCACCACTCCAGCGTCCACGGCCTGCCCGTCGCCGCGAAGTGGCCGACGTTCACGCATTCCGTCCCCCCGACCCTCATCCGCCTCGCCAGTGGCTGGTGGACGTGGCCGAAGAGGGCGTACCGCGGCCGGGTGCGCCGGATGGCGTCGAGCAGGGCGCGGCTGCCGCGTTCGAAGCGGCGGGCGACCGTGTCGTAGGTCAGCTCCGGGACGTCCGGCGGAATGTGACTGCACAGCACGTCGACCTCGCCGAGCGCCTCCACCTTCGCCGCGTACTCCTCGTCGGAGATCTCGTACGGCGTGCGCATCGCGGTGCGCAGCCCGCCGCCGACGAAGCCGAAGACCAGTCCGTCGAGCTCGATCCGCTCGCCGTCGAGAACGGTCGTCCCCGGCCGGGCGTACTCGCTCCACAGCCCCGGGATGTCGACGTTTCCGTAGGTCGCGTAGGTGGGGGCGGGGAAGGCCGAGAACAGCTCCTCGTACTGGCGCCGCACCGCGGACTCGATCGCCGTGTCCCGGTCGACGGCCAGTTCGGACCAGAGGCGTCGTCCCAGGTCACGGGCCTCGTCGAAGCGGCGCGCGGTGCGCAGCTCCACGATCAGGTCGGCGTTCTCGACGCCGAAGAGGTCGGGGAAGATGCCGCGGCTGTGGTCGGCGTAGTCGAGGAAGAGCACCAGGTCACCGAGGCAGACGAGGGCGTCCGCGCCCTCCCCCGCTTTGGCGAGGGCACCCGCGTTCCCGTGCACGTCACTGACCACGTTGATCCTCATGCGGTTCAGCGTAGGGCGTCGGACCTGCGGTTACTTCCGAGTCCGGAAAGCCGTGGATTACTGTGCGCGAAGCACGGCCACTACTGTGTGATGCACCGAACATCTGGCCAGACCCCCCTATCGGGAACCGAGTACTGATGGGTAACGTCCGGGCAGTCCAGTTGTGCTCACCCCCACTGAGCACCTGCCCGATCTTGGACCGCACCGGTGCATTCACACAGAGCCGTGGCGCCGGCGCCCGATGAGGAGCAGCAGTCTTGCGCGAGTTCAGCCTTCCGGCCCTGTACGAGGTCCCCTCGGACGGCAACCTGACGGATCTCATCCGCCGCAACGCGTCTCAGCACCCAGACACCGCCGTCATGGGACGCAAGGTGGCCGGCGTCTGGACGGACGTCACCGCCGAGCAGTTCCTCGCCGAGGTCCGCGGGGCGGCGAAGGGTCTGATCGCCGCCGGCGTGGAGCCGGGCGACCGGGTGGCCCTGCTTTCCAGAACGCGGTACGAGTGGGTGCTCCTCGACTTCGCCATCTGGAGCGCGGGCGCCGTGACGGTGCCGGTGTACGAGACGAGTTCGCCGGAGCAGATCCAGTGGATCCTCGGTGACTCGGGCGCCTCGCTCGCCCTCGTCGAGTCCGCGGCCCACCAGGAGTCGGTGGAGTCGGTACGGGCGAACCTGCCGGCCCTGAAGGGCATCTGGCAGATCGAGACCGACGCCGTCGCCCGGCTCACCGCCACCGGCGCGGACGTCTCCGACGAACTGCTCGACGAGCGGATGTCGTCGGCGCATGCGGACGACCCGGCGACGATCGTCTACACCTCGGGCACCACCGGCCGCCCCAAGGGCTGTGTGCTGACGCACCGCGCGTTCTTCGCGGAGTGCGGCAACCTGGTCGAGCGGCTGAAGCCGCTCTTCCGGACCGGCGAGAGCTCCGTGATGCTCTTCCTGCCCGCCGCCCACGTCTTCGGCCGCATGGTGGAGCTCGCGGCGGTCATGGCGCCGATCAAGCTCGGCTGCCTGCCGGACATCAAGAACCTCACGGACGAGCTGGCCGCCTTCCGGCCCACGCTGATCCTCGGTGTGCCCCGTGTCTTCGAGAAGGTCTACAACTCCGCGCGGGCGAAGGCCCAGGCGGACGGCAAGGGCAAGATCTTCGACAAGGCCGCGCACACAGCGATCGCCTGGAGCCGGGCCACCAGCACCCCGCAGGGCGCGTCGCTCGGTCTGAAGATCAAGCACAAGGTCTTCGACAAGCTCGTCTACAGCAAGCTGCGGGCGGTGCTCGGCGGGCGCGGCGAGTACGCCATCTCCGGCGGAGCGCCGTTGGGCGAGCGACTCGGTCACTTCTACCGCGGCATCGGCTTCACCGTGCTGGAGGGCTACGGACTGACGGAGTCCTGCGCCGCGACGGCGTTCAACCCGTGGGACCGGCAGAAGATCGGCACGGTCGGTCAGCCGCTGCCGGGCTCGGTGGTGCGGATCGCCGACGACGGCGAGGTGCTGCTGCACGGCGAGCACATCTTCACCGGCTACTGGAAGAACGAGGCCGCGACGGCGGAGGCGCTGGCCGACGGCTGGTTCCACACCGGTGACATCGGCACGCTCGACGAGGACGGCTACCTCGCGATCACCGGCCGGAAGAAGGAGATCCTGGTGACGGCGGGCGGCAAGAACGTCGCCCCGGCGGTCATCGAGGACCGGATCCGCGCGCACGCACTGGTCGCGGAGTGCATGGTGGTCGGCGACGGGCGTCCGTTCGTGGGCGCGCTGGTCACCCTGGACGAGGAGTTCCTCGGCCGCTGGGCAAGCGAGCACGGCAAGCCGGCGGACTCGACCGCGGCGTCGCTGCGCGACGACGCGGAGCTGCTCGCGGAGATCCAGCGGGCCGTGGACGACGGCAACGCGGCCGTGTCCAAGGCCGAGTCGGTGCGGAAGTTCCGGATCCTGAACTCCCAGTTCACCGAGGAGGCGGGCCACATCACGCCGTCGCTGAAGCTGAAGCGCAACGTGGTGGCGAAGGACTTCGCGGACGAGATCGAAGCGATCTACCGCCCGTAGGGGCAACGGGTGCCGGAACCACGACGGGCCCCCGCCGGCCCCCGGACCCGGGCCGGCGGGGCCCCCGCGGCGT
>NZ_JBHWBS010000180.1:0-5931 GCF_042735655.1 Streptomyces sp. NPDC059567
GCTACGGGGGACGTTGGCGACCGACGACAACGCGGCTGGGGGTACCCCCTGCTCGAAGAGCTTGGGGGAGCGGTGCCAGGCGTCGCGAGCCCGGCATGATCGGCAAGACACCCCCTAGGGGGACCGGCTGCCCACCCACGGCGCGGCCATGCGCAGCGTCTCCCCCGTTCTCGGTCGGGCACGGTCGGACACCCCCTAGCCCGCCCGCCTCGTCAATGCCAGGAGCACCTCGTCCAGGCCCGGTCGGCGCAGGCCCACGTCCTCGGTGCCGATGCCGGCGCGTTCGAGGCGGCGGACCAGGGCGGAGAGCAGCATCGGGTCGGAGGCCGGCACCGAGAACAGGCCGGAGTGCCGGTCGCGCGAGGGGGCGGCGCCGGCCAGTTCCGTCAGGATGCGCTCCACCGCGGCCCCGTCCCCGGGCAGCGTCGGTCGCACCCACAGCCAGGGCTCGCCGATCCGGCGCTTCAGTTCGTCGGGGCGTCCCTCCGCGACGACCCGGCCGCGGTCGATCACGGTGACCCGGTCGGCCAGGCCGTCGGCCTCTTCCGGGTGCTGCGTCGTGAGCAGCACCGAGCTCCCGTCCGCCGCCAGGCGCCGCACGACGTCCCCCAGTGCCTCGCGGGCACGGAGGTCGAGCCCGGCGTCCGGCTCGTCCAGGAGCAGCACACGGGGCCTGCCCAAGAGGCGACGGAGCGCGTCGAGCCTCCCGGCGCCGGGCAACGGCGGACCGATCAGGTCGCGGACCCGTGGCCGGTCCCGTACGAGATCGTGACCGCCGACCGTCGCCCCGCCCGCGTCCGGCTGCTCCAGGGTGGCCAGGATCCGTACGGCGGTGGTCTTGCCCGCGCCGTTCGGGCCGAGCAGCGCCCGCACCTCGCCGACCCGTAGCTCCAGGTCGACGCCGTCGAGCGCGACCGTGTCCCCGTACCGCTTGACCAGGCCCTCGGCCCGGATCGCGTACGACATCGTCCCTCCCTCTCGGCCCCTCGGCGCGCCCGACGGACCGACCCGACGATGTCCGGACCCGCTGACAGACCGCTGACCGCGCGATGACAGCACCGGTCCCGGGCCCAAACCGAGGCTCACGACCGAATCCCGTAGAGGACGCGTCAAGAGCGCGCCTCCGCTCGTCAGGGACGCGTTAACGGAAGCCGTGACCTGGCCGAAAAGCGCTTTGCTCATGTGGTCCGAGAATCCGTTCTTCACTCAGGAGCTCACGATGGCCGACGTGGCCTTCGTCGTCACCACGATCGCGGTCTTCGCGCTGGTGGCCTTCATCGCCAAGGGGGTGGCCAAGCTGTGACTGCCGAGAACATCGTCGGTCTCGTCGTGGCCGCCGCCCTGCTGGGCTATCTCGTCCTCGCCCTCGTCAAGCCGGAGAGGTTCTGAGTACGGATATGAGTCCCGTTCTTGCTGGAGTCCTCCAGCTCCTCGCCCTGATCGCCGCGCTCGGCCTCGCCTACCGGCCGCTCGGTGACTACATGGCCCGTGTCTACTCCTCCGACAAGCATCTGCGGGTCGAGAAGTGGATCTACAAGGCCATCGGTGCCAACCCGAACGCCGAGATGCGCTGGCCCGCCTACCTGCGCGGCGTCCTCGCCTTCTCGGCGGTGAGCGTCCTCTTCCTCTACCTGCTCCAGCGGGTGCAGGGTTCACTGCCCGGCTCGCTCGGCTTCGCCTCGATCGACCCCGACCAGGCGTTCAACACGGCCGCGTCCTTCGTGGCCAACACCAACTGGCAGTCGTACTACGGCGAGCAGGCCATGGGCCACGTCGTGCAGACCGGCGGCCTCGCGGTGCAGAACTTCGTCTCGGCCGCGGTGGGCATCGCGGTCGCGGTGGCGCTCGTGCGCGGCTTCGCCCGGTCGCGTACCGGTGAGCTGGGCAACTTCTGGTCCGACCTGGTGCGCGGCACCGTGCGCATCCTGCTGCCGATCTCGGTCGTGGGCGCGCTCGTGCTGGTCGCCTGCGGTGCGATCCAGAACTTCGCCGGAATCCACGAGGTCGGCCAGTTCATGGGCGGCATGCAGCAGTGGAACGGTGGCGCGGTCGCCTCCCAGGAGGTCATCAAGGAGCTGGGTACGAACGGCGGCGGTTACTTCAACGCCAACTCGGCCCACCCCTTCGAGAACCCGAACGGTCTGTCCAACCTCTTCGAGATCTGGCTGATCCTCGTCATTCCGTTCGCGCTGACCCGCACCTTCGGCCGCATGGTCGGCTCGCTCAAGCAGGGTTACGCGATCCTCGCCACGATGGTCACGATCTGGCTCGGGTTCACCGCCCTGATGATGTGGACCGAGTTCCACCACGGCGGTCCGGCCTTCGACCTGGCCGGCGGCGCCATGGAGGGCAAGGAGACCCGGTTCGGCATCGGCGGCTCGTCGATCTTCGCCGTGGCCACGACCCTCACCTCCACGGGTGCGGTCAACTCCTTCCACTCCTCGTTCACCGGCTTCGGCGGCGGCATCACCATGCTGGGGATGCAGCTCGGCGAGATCGCGCCCGGCGGTGTGGGCTCCGGCCTCTACGGCATGTTGATCATGGCGGTCATCGCGGTGTTCATCGCCGGTCTGATGGTCGGCCGCACCCCCGAGTACCTGGGCAAGAAGATCGGCACGCGCGAGATCAAGTTCGCCGCCTGCTACATCCTCGTCACCCCGGCGCTGGTGCTGTGCTTCACGGCGGCCTCGTTCGCCCTGGACACCCCGGCGAACTCGATGACGAACTCCGGCGCGCACGGGTTCTCCGAGATCCTCTACGCCTTCACCTCCGGCGCCAACAACAACGGCTCCGCCTTCGCGGGCCTGAACGCCGACACGCAGTGGTTCAACTCGACGATCGGCATCGCGATGCTGCTCGGCCGGTTCCTGCCGATGGTGTTCGTCCTCGCGCTGGCCGGCTCGCTCGCCGAGCAGAAGCCCGTCCCCGAGACCGCGGGCACCCTGCGGACCGAGAAGCCGCTGTTCACCGGCCTCCTGGTCGGCACGATCATGATCATCACCGGTCTGACCTACTTCCCGGCCCTCGCGCTGGGACCGCTCGCCGAGGGGCTCGCGGCATGACCATCGACGTAAAGAAGCAAGAGGACGCTGTGAAGCAGACGTCTACCACCGATTCGGCGAAGGTGCCGCACGGCGACCTGTCCGCCGGGCACCAGCCGGCCGGACGTGTGGGCGGGGGTCTGTTCGACCCCAAGCAGCTGATCAAGTCCTTCCCGGACGCGATCAAGAAGCTCGACCCTCGCGTGATGGTCAAGTCGCCCGTGATGTTCGTGGTGCTGGTCGGCTCGGTGGTCACCACCGTCCTGGCCGTCAAGGACCCGGGCGACTGGTTCGGCTGGGCGATCACCGCCTGGCTCTGGCTCACCACGATCTTCGCCAACCTGGCGGAGGCCGTGGCCGAGGGCCGCGGCAAGGCGCAGGCCGACACGCTCCGCAAGGCCAAGACCGACACGGTCGCCCGCCGCCTCGTCGGGAAGAACGAGGAGCGCGTTCCGGGTACGGAGCTGCGCATCGGGGACCTGGTGGTCTGCGAGGCCGGCGACATCATCCCCGGCGACGGTGACGTCGTCGAAGGTGTCGCGAGCGTCGACGAGTCCGCCATCACCGGCGAATCGGCCCCGGTCATCCGCGAATCCGGCGGCGACCGCTCGGCCGTGACCGGCGGTACGAAGGTGCTGTCGGACCGGATCGTCATCAAGATCACGACCAAGCCCGGCGAGACCTTCATCGACCGGATGATCAACCTGGTCGAGGGCGCCGCCCGGCAGAAGACCCCGAACGAGATCGCCCTCAACATCCTGCTGGCGTCCCTCACCATCGTCTTCCTGCTCGCCGTCGTCACGCTGAAGCCGTTCGCGATCTACGCCGGCGCCGACGAGCAGACCTCGATGATCGTCCTGACCGCGCTCCTCGTCTGCCTCATCCCGACGACGATCGGCGCCCTGCTCTCCGCGATCGGCATCGCCGGCATGGACCGGCTCGTGCAGCGCAACGTGCTGGCCATGTCCGGCCGTGCGGTCGAGGCCGCGGGTGACGTCTCCACGCTGCTGCTGGACAAGACGGGCACCATCACGCTCGGCAACCGCCAGGCGTCGGAGTTCGTCCCGGTCAAGGGCACGACGGAGGCCGAACTGGCCGACGCCGCCCAGCTGTCGTCGCTGGCCGACGAGACGCCCGAGGGGCGCTCGATCGTCGTCCTCGCCAAGGAGAAGTACGGCCTGCGCGAGCGCCACCAGGGCGAGCTGTCGCAGGCCGAGTGGATCGCCTTCACCGCCCAGACCCGCATGTCGGGTGTGGACGTCGACGGCCGCAAGGTCCGCAAGGGCGCCACGGGCTCGGTCGTCGCCTGGGTGCAGGAGCGCGGCGGCACCGTCTCCGACGACGCCCAGGCGCTCAACGACACGATCTCCCAGGCCGGCGGCACGCCGCTCCTGGTGGCGGTCGAGGATGACAAGGGCGCCCGCGTCCTCGGCGTCATCCACCTGAAGGACGTCGTGAAGGAGGGCATGCGGGAGCGGTTCGACGAGCTGCGCCGCATGGGCATCAAGACGGTCATGATCACGGGTGACAACCCGTTGACCGCGAAGGCCATCGCCGAGGAGGCGGGCGTCGACGACTTCCTCGCCGAGGCCACCCCCGAGGACAAGATGGCCCTCATCAAGCGCGAGCAGGCCGGTGGCAAGCTCGTCGCGATGACCGGCGACGGTACGAACGACGCTCCGGCCCTCGCCCAGGCGGACGTCGGCGTGGCCATGAACACCGGAACCTCGGCCGCCAAGGAGGCCGGGAACATGGTGGACCTGGACTCCAACCCGACCAAGCTCATCGAGATCGTCGAGATCGGCAAGCAGCTCCTCATCACCCGGGGCGCGCTCACCACCTTCTCGATCGCCAACGACGTGGCCAAGTACTTCGCGATCATCCCCGCGATGTTCGCGGTGGCCTACCCGTCGCTGGACAAGCTCAACATCATGGGCCTGTCCTCGCCGGAGTCCGCGATCCTCTCCGCCGTCGTCTTCAACGCGCTGATCATCGTCGCGCTGGTCCCGCTCGCCCTGAAGGGCGTGCGGTACCGGCCGACGAGCGCGGACAAGATGCTCCGCCGGAACCTCGGGATCTACGGTCTCGGCGGCCTGATCGCCCCGTTCATCGGCATCAAGATCATCGACCTCCTCATCTCCCTCATCCCCGGAATCGGCTGATCATGAACAACTCCGTAGGAAACGCAGGGCGGTTGCTCTGGGCGGGCCTGCGCGCCCTCCTCGTCCTGACCGTGGTGACGGGTGTGCTCTACCCGCTGGCCGTCACGGGCATCGCCCAGGTCGCGTTCAACGACAAGGCCAACGGCTCCGAGATCACGAGCGAGGGCAAGGTCGTCGGCTCCGAACTCATCGGTCAGACGTACAACCTGCCGAAGCAGAACCCGGACGACGCCGAGGAGGCGGCGGTCCCGGACCTGAAGTGGTTCCAGCCGCGTCCCTCCAACGGCCTGGGCTCCAACAGCGTCAACACCCAGTACTCGATCATCCTCTCCGGCGCGACCAACAGGTCCGGCGACAACGAGGACCTGATCACCTGGGTGAAGGACGCGAAGGCCGCCGTGGTCAAGGACAACTCGGTCCCCGGCTACACGGTCAAGCCCGAGGACGTGCCGGCCGACGCCGTCACCTCCTCCGGCTCCGGCCTGGACCCGCACATCTCCCCGGAGTACGCCGAGCTCCAGGTCCACCGCGTCGCCGAGAAGAACAACCTCACCGTCGCCCAGGTCGACAAGCTCGTCGCCGACCACACCGACGACCGGATCCTCGGCTTCATCGGCGAGCCCCGAGTCAACGTCCTCCAGCTCAACATCGCGCTCAAGGCCCTGGTGGCCAAGGGCTGATGGCCTTATCGCAGCAGAAGCGGGAGTCGGCGGGCCGCGGAACGTCCC
>NZ_JBHWBS010000181.1:0-5903 GCF_042735655.1 Streptomyces sp. NPDC059567
GGGCCGCGCTTCAGCGCGGCCCCGCGGGGCTCGGTGTCGTGTGGAGGGCTTCGCCCTCAGGGGGCCGTCAGTGGCCGCCGCCCTGCTGTTCGTCCCGGCGGCGCTGCCACCGTTCCTCGATCCGGTTCATCATCGAGCGGCGCTGCCGGGCCTGACGGCCACCGGCCGCCGATCCGCCCGTCGCCTGCTGCTCACCCGGCTTGGGCGCCTTGCGCCAGCCTGTAACGGCCATCACCGCGCAGCCCAGCATGACGAGGAACCCCACCACGCTGATCCACCACTGCTGAGCGACCATTCCAGCCATGAGGAGCGCGATACCCACCAGGAAGCCGGCGACTGCCTGGTAGACCCGTCGCCGGGTGTACGTACGCAGTCCGCTTCCCTCGAGCGCTGTCGCGAACTTGGGATCTTCGGCGTACAGCGCTCGCTCCATCTGCTCGAGCATTCGCTGCTCGTGCTCCGAGAGCGGCACGGAGTCCTCCTAGTCGTCGGTCGCGGGGGCGACCGGGATGCGGCCCTTTCAGGATAGGCAGGGAATCGCCCCCGTGAAACCCGCCCTCAACGCCAAATCGCCAAACCGGGCCGCCATGCGGTTCGGTTGCTGAGGCGTTGATTCCCCAGCGCCTGACCTGTCATGCCGGATGGTGTCCCCCGATCATACGGGGCGAACTCCCCGTTCGGGTGGCCTGTGGCGTACTCCATGTGCGGTTGCGTCGCTGATCAGCACGGTGCTGCACGCCCGGGGCCGGGCCCCGGGCGTGCCTCCGGGCGGGTGTCAGGCGCGCTTCTCGCCCAGGACGTGCAACTGGGTGGCGATGGCGTGGAAGGACGGCAGCTCCGCGGCAGCGGCCTCCAGCTTGAGCAGAGCCTCCGCCGCGCCGGGCTCGGTGTCGACCAGGGCGCCGGGGACGAGGTCGGCGAAGACCCGCACGCCGTGCACCGCGCCGACGTCCAGTCCGGCCTCGCCCGCCAGCTCGCCGAGCTGGTCGGCCGTGAAGCGGCGGGGCACCGGGTCGCCGTCGCCCCAGCGCCCGGACGGGTCGCTCAGGGCGTTGCGGGCCTCGGTGAAGTGCCCGGCGAGCGCGCGGGCCAGGACCGCGCCCCCGACGCCCGCGGCGAGCAGGCTGAGCGCGCCGCCGGCCCGGAGGGCCGCCACCGCGTTCCGTACGCCCTCGGCCGGGTCGTCCACGTACTCCAGGACGCCGTGGCAGAGGACCACGTCGAACGCCTCCCGCCCGACCACGTCGAACAGGCCGCGGATGTCGCCCTGGACCCCGGTCACCCGGTCGGCGACGCCGGCCTCGGCGGCCCGGCGCTCCAGCGCGAACAGCGCGTTCGGGCTGGGGTCGACGACGGTGACCCGGTGGCCGAGGCGGGCCACCGGCACCGCGAAGTTCCCCGAGCCGCCGCCCGTGTCGAGGACGTCGAGGCCGTCCTGCCCGGTGGCCTTGACCCGGCGGTCGAGGGCGTCCTTGAGGACGTCCCAGACGACGGCCGTACGAAGGGAGGCGCGCGACGGGCGCGACGACGCCTCTCGACCGAAGACAGGGGAAGGGTCCGACACGGCTGTTGACTCCTCGGTGACGGTGCACGAACGCCTCCCACCCTATGGCCTCGGGCGTGCTCCCCCGCTCACATGCGGCTACCCCGTGGCCTCCTCCGCGCCGGTCTGACGGGGCAGCACGGGCTGGAGGACGAGGAGCCGCTCGACCAGGCGCAGGAACATGGCGGCGTCCCGGATCAGGTCGTCGGCGTCCCGGCGGGTCGCCGCGCCGGGTATGCCCGCCTCCGCCCGGGCCCGGCGGGGCGCTCCCGAGGCGAACAGGGCGCTCCACTCGGTCAGCTCGGGCGCTATCTCGGGGAGCACTTCCCAGGCGCTCCTGATCCGCGCGCGCTTGCGCGGGTTGGTCTCGGGGCGGCCACGGGCGGCGAGCACGGCCGCGGCGGTGCGCAGCGCGGCGAGGTGTGCGGTGGCGTACCGCTCGTTGGGCACATCGTGTCCGACGGCCTCCTCCAGGCCGGCGCGGGCCTGGGCGAGCAGGTCGAGTGCGGCGGGCGGCGCGGTGGAACGGCGCAGCACGGGGTGGACGTCGGTCGGCGGTCCGGACAGTGCGGGGGCAGGGCGGCCGGCGGCGCGGCGCCGCGGTGCGGCTGCTGCGGAGGAGCTGGTCATGACGAGCCTCCTGTCGTCGTGTGACGGCTCTGTGTCCGTATGTGTCCATCGTGAAGGGCACCACTGACAATCGCCCTGACCTGCGACTTTGCCTGGATCACCGACTGAGGGGTAAGTTTTTGAACTGACTGGTCAGTTCAAAAACTGGGAATGTGGGGGTGGACCGGTGGAAGCGAAGCCGGAGGAGCCGCACGGCGCCGCCGTCGTCGCGGACGGATTCGGGCTGAAAGGGCCGCGCGGCTGGGTGTTCCGCGGGGTCGGCTTCCGGGCCGAGCCCGGCTCGCTCGTCGCGATCGAGGGACCGTCCGGCTCGGGCCGTACCTGTCTGCTGCTGGCGCTGACCGGCCGGATGAAGCCCCAGGAGGGCCACGCCGAGGTCGCAGGGCTCCGTCTGCCCCGCAAGATGGCGGCCGTCCGCCGGATCAGCGCGCTCGGCCCGGTGCCGGGTGTCAGCGACCTCGACCCGGCGTTCACCGTCGCCGAGCACCTGCGCGAGCGCGCTCTGCTCCAGCGCCGCTACGACGGCGCGGTACGGGCCCTGCTCCGCCCCCCGGCGGAGCGCGCGGCCGCCGCCAAGGCGCGGATCGAGGCGGCTCTGGAGGCGTCCGGGCTCGACCTGGACACCCTGCCGAAGGGCGAGCGGACCTCCGTACGGGATCTGGAGCGGCTGGAGGCGCTGCGCCTGTCGATCGCCCTGGCGCTGATCGGCCGGCCCCGGCTGCTCGCGCTCGACGACACCGATCTGAAGCTCTCCGACGCCGACCGGGCCGAGGCATGGGCCCTGCTGCGCTCCGTCGCCGACGCCGGCACCACCGTGCTCGCCGTCTGCAGCGAGGCGCCCGAGAACGCCCTGAAGATCACCACGGCGCCGCGCGCGACCGAGGACGACACGACCACCGAGGACGACACCATCGAGGAGGGGGCAGCCGATGCGCTCGCCGAAACTGGCCGCGCTTGAGCTGAAGCGGTTCGGCAGGGGGAAGCTGCCGCGGGCCGCGCTCGTCGCGATCCTGCTGCTGCCGTTGCTGTACGGCGCGCTGTACCTGTGGTCCTTCTGGGACCCGTACAGCAGGCTCGACCGGATACCCGTCGCCCTGGTCAACGAGGACAAGGGCGCCACCGCCGACGGCAAGAAGATCAACGCCGGCGACGACATCGCGGAGGGCCTGCTGGACAGCAGGGTCTTCCAGTGGCACGAGGTGAGCGACGCCGAGGCCCGCAAGGGCGTGGAGGACGGGACGTACTACCTCTCGCTGACCATGCCGGGCGACCTCAGCACGCGGATCGCCTCCAGTTCGGGCGACGCCCCCGAGACGGGTGCTCTGCGGGTCCGTACGAACGACGCCAACAACTACATCGTCGGGCAGATCTCCCGGACGGTCTTCTCCGAGGTCCGTACCGCCGCCTCCACCAAGTCCTCGCGCACCTTCCTGGACAAGATCTTCATCTCCTTCTCCGACATCCACGACGCGACCGCCGAGGCCGCCAAGGGCGCCGGTGAGCTCAAGGAGGGCGTGGACAAGGCGAAGAAGGGCTCGAAGAGCCTGGCCGACGGGCTCAAGGACGCCAAGAAGGGCAGCGGCGACCTCGCCACCGGCCTGAAGAAGCTCGACAAGGGCGCGGGCGATCTGGAGACCGGCTCACGGCAGGTCGCGAACGGCACCCAGGCGCTCGCGGACAAGGTCAACGGGAAGGCCGCCCAGGTCCGCCCGTATCTGAAGAACAACGGCAAGACGATCGGCGACACCGCCCGGCTGGTCGCCCACTCGACCGCGGCCGTGCGTCACGATCTCGAGGACGTGGTCCGCCGCGCCCCGATCGCCCGGACCGCCGCCCACCTGGCCGACGACAAGCTGGACGCCCTCCACAAGAAGGAGTGCGTGGACAACCCGCTGCCCGACCCCAAGGCCTGCCCGGTCCTCAAGGAGGCCAAGGTCTCGGCCGACGACGTGGCGAAGATCGCCGACGATCTGCACGAGCTGACCAAGGACAGCGACGGCGACCTGAAGAAGCTCGACGGCCGGCTCGCCACCCTGCAGAAGCAGGCGGAGGACCTGGCCAAGGCCGCGCCGCACCTCGACGAGGACCTCGAAGGCGCCGTCAAGAAGATCAACAAGCTGAACGAGGGCGCCCTGAAGGTCGCCAGGGGCGCCGACGAGCTGCACACCGGCCTCACGAGCGCCAAGACCGGTTCCACGAACCTCGACACGGGTGTCGGCAAGCTCAAGAAGGGCGCCGGGGACCTCGACGGCGGTCTGTTCAAGCTGGCCGACGGCTCGGGCGACCTGGCCACCGGCCTGAACGACGGGGTGGCCAAGATCCCCGACTACGACAAGCAGCAGCGCGACCGGCGTACGGAGGTCATGGCCGACCCCGTCGAGCTCGCCTCCCAGTCGCTCCACAAGGCGCCCAACTACGGCACCGGATTCGCCCCGTACTTCATCCCGCTCTCCCTCTGGGTCGGCGCGATGGTGGCGTACATGCTGATCCAGCCGCTCAACCGGCGCGCCCTCGCCGCCGGCGCCTCCGCCTGGCGGATCGCCCTGGCCGGCTGGCTGCCGGTCGCGGCCATCGGGCTGCTCCAGGTCGCCGCGCTGATGTCCGTGCTGCACTGGGGCCTCGGCCTGCAGATGGCCAGGGCGGCCGGGACCGTCGGCTTCCTCGCCCTGGTGACCTGCTGCTTCGCCGCGATCATCCAGTGGCTCAACGCCCGCTTCGGCGCCGCGGGCCGGATCCTGGTGCTCGCCGTGCTGATGCTCCAGCTGACCTCGGCGGGCGGCACGTACCCCGTTCAGACGAGTCCCGGATTCTTCAACGCGATCCATCCCTTCCTGCCGATGAGTTACGTCGTCGAGTCGCTGCGCCGGCTGATCACGGGCGGCGGGATCGGGCCGGTCTGGCAGGCGGTCGCGGTGCTGACGGCGTTCACGGTGGGCGCGCTGGCGCTGACCGCGGTCTCGGCCCGGCGCAAGCAGGTGTGGACACTGGACCGGCTCCACCCCGATCTGTCCTTGTGACACCTGCCCCTGTGACACCCGCGAGACCTGTGAGAATCGAGCCCATGGACAGCAGCAGCACCAGACGCCAGGCCACGCGCGCGAAGCTCTACGAGGCCGCCGTCACGCTCATCGCCGAGCAGGGCTTCTCGGCGACGACGGTGGATGAGATCGCCGAGCGCGCGGGTGTCGCCAAGGGCACGGTCTACTACAACTTCAAGAGCAAGACCGAGCTCTTCGAGGAGCTGCTGCGGCACGGAGTCGCCCTGCTCACCGCCTCCCTGAGGACGGCGGCCGAGGAGACGGCGGAACGGGGCGGGAGCCGGGTCGACGCGCTGGACGCGATGATCCGGGCGGGTCTGGTCTTCATCGACCGCTATCCGGCCTTCACCCAGCTGTACGTGGCCGAGCTGTGGCGCACCAACCGGGCCTGGAACTCGACCCTCCTGGTCGTCCGTCAGCAGGCGGTCGCCGTGGTGGAGGGGGTGCTGCGCGAAGGCGTCGAGAGCGGTGAGCTCAGCGAGGAGATCGACATTCCGCTCACGGCGGCCGCGCTGGTCGGGATGGTGCTGGTGGCCGCCCTCGACTGGCAGGCCTTCCAGCGGGAGCGCTCGATCGACGATGTGCACAGCGCGCTGTCGCGGCTGCTGCACGGGCGCGTGGGCGGCTGCTGACCGGCCGCTGAACGACCGCCGGGAGAAACGCCGGACGGCGAGGCTCGATCCCCCCGAGCC
>NZ_JBHWBS010000182.1:0-1485 GCF_042735655.1 Streptomyces sp. NPDC059567
GGTGGTGGCGGGTTGTCCGGGTGTCGGGCGGGCGGCTGTGGTGGTGCGTGAGGAGGTTGTGGGGGATCCGCGTCTGGTCGCCTATGTGGTGGCGGACGGGGAGTCGTCTGTTGATCTTCCGGTTCGTGTGCGTGAGTTCGTGGCTGGTCGGCTTCCGGGGTACATGGTTCCGTCGGCGGTCGTGGTCCTGGACGTGCTGCCGCTGACGGTGAACGGCAAGCTCGACCACAAGGCCCTGCCGGCGCCCGAGTACGCCACCACCGACAGCCGAAGCCCGTCCAACCGTCGCGAAGAGATCCTCTGCGAGGCCTTCGCCGAAATCCTCGGGATCGACAGCATCGGGGTCGAGGACAACTTCTTCGCCCTCGGCGGCCATTCCCTCCTCGCCGTTCGCCTCGTCGAGCGGCTGCGCGAGCGCGGCGTCACGGTGTCGGTGCGAGCCCTGTTCGAGACCCCCACCGTGGCCGGCCTCGCGCTGTCGGCGGGCACGGACGGGTTCGCCGTGCCGGAGAACCCGATCCCGGCCGACGCGACCGCCATCACCCCCGAGATGCTGCCGCTCGTCGACCTCACGGCCGACGAGGTCGCCGTGGTCGTCAACTCGGTGGACGGCGGCGCGGCGAATGTCGCCGACGTCTACCCGCTGGCCCCGCTCCAGGAGGGCCTGCTCTTCCACCACCTCCTCAACGAGGGCGGGGACGACGCCTACGCGCTCCCGACCGTCGTCGAGTTCGACTCGCGCGACCGCTTCGACACCTTCCTCGCCGCTCTCCAGCAGGTCGTGGACCGCCACGACATCTACCGGACCTCCATCGTGTGGGACGGTCTGCGCGAGCCGGTCCAGGTCGTGTGGCGTCACGCCACCCTCCCCGTCACCGAGGTCGCCCTCGACGCGGAGAGCGTCGACCCGGTCGCGGACCTGGTCGCGGCCGGTGGCTCCACGATGGACCTGGGCCGGGCCCCGCTGATCAGCCTGCACATCGCAGCCCTACCCGAGAGCGGTCGTCGGCTCGCTCTCCTGCGGATGCATCACATGGTGCAGGACCACACGGCGAAGGAAGTTCTCCTCGAGGAAGTGCAGGCCTTCCTCACCGGACACGGCGACGAACTGGCCGAACCGCTGCCCTTCCGAAACTTCGTCGCCCAGGCGCGAGGCGGGGGCGACGACTCCGAGCACGAGCGCTACTTCGCCGACCTCCTCGGCGACGTCACCGAGCCCACCGCTCCGTACGGCATGGTCGACGTGCACGGCGACGGCGCGGGCGTCGTCCGGGACGAGCTGGAGTTCTCCGCCGCCCTGACCGCCCGCGTACGGGAGGTCGCGCGCCGCCTCGGCGTCAGCCCCGCCCCCGTGCTGCACGTGGCGTGGGCCCGAGTGCTGGGGGGGGGGGGCCGCCCCGGGGGCGTGTTGGTTGGCCACCAAAGATCCGTCGCGCAGAAAGCCGGCGACAGGGCCCCACGCGGTGCGCGACACTGGTATGATAG
>NZ_JBHWBS010000182.1:1495-5899 GCF_042735655.1 Streptomyces sp. NPDC059567
CCTGTCTCTGTGGGTGGCGTGGTCCTTGTTGAGCTTGGTCGTCTCCGCCCGCGCGGACGTGGTGTTCGGCACCGTCCTGTCCGGCCGCATGAACGCGGGCACGGGCGCCGACCGGGTGCCGGGACCCTTCATGAACACGCTGCCGGTCCGCGTACGCACCGGTGAACTCGGCGCGCTGGAGTCCGTCGACGCCATGCGCGGGCAGCTCGCCCGCCTCCTCGAACACGAGCACGCACCCCTCGCCGTGGCCCAGCGGGCCAGCGGAGTCACGGGCGACACCCCGGTGTTCACCTCGTTCTTCAACTACCGGCACAACGCCGGCCAGAGCGCCGACAAGAGCCGAAGCGCCGAGATCACGGGCATCCGCACAGTCTGGACGCACGACCGCACCAACTACCCGCTGTCCGTGGCGGTCAACGACGACGGCGACACCATCGCGCTCGCGGTGGACGCGATCGCCCCCGTCCACCCTGAGGCGGTGAGCGCCCAGGTCCGCACGGCCACCGAGAACCTCGTGTCCGCGCTGGAGGCGGCGCTGGACGGCGGCACGGACGTGCCTCTCAGTTCGCTGGGCGTGCTGGGTGAGGATGAGCGCCGGCAGGTGCTCGTCGAGTGGAATGACACGGCTGCCGATCTGGGGTCGGTGTTGGTGCCGGGGTTGTTTGCGGCGCAGGTGGTGCGGACTCCGGATGCGGTGGCTGTGGTCGGGGGCGGTGAGTCGGTTTCGTATGCGGAGCTGGACGCCCGTGCGAACCGTTTGGCCGGGTATCTGGTCGGTCAGGGGGTGGGTGCGGAGTCGGTGGTGGGTCTGTGTCTGCCGCGTGGTGTCGATGCGGTGGTGGCGGTTCTCGCGGTGTGGAAGGCGGGGGCTGGGTATCTGCCGATTGATCCGGAGTATCCGGCGGAGCGGATCGGCTTCATGCTGTCCGACTCGGGTGCGGTGCTGACGCTGACGACCGAGGAGATCCTTGATGATCTGCCGGCCGGTCGGAACCGGTTCGTGGCCCTGGACAGCGCGCTGGTCCGGATGCAGCTGGCGGCCGCGTCAGCAGAGCGGCCGGCCGTTGATGTGGACCCGCAGTCGCTCGCGTATGTCATCTACACCTCGGGTTCGACGGGCCGGCCGAAGGGTGTGGCTGTCACTCATGGTGGTCTGGCGAACTATGTGGCCTGGGCCGCCGATGCGTATGGGATGAGTGGTGGCGGTGGTGCTCCGCTGCACTCGTCCCTGGCTTTCGATCTGACGGTGACCAGTGTTCTGGTGCCGCTGGTGTCCGGCTCCGCGGTGGTGGCGAGTGAGGCGGGCGGCGCCGAGGGGCTGGCGGAGCTGATCCGAGAGCCTGGTGGTTTCGGTCTGGTGAAGGCGGTGCCTGCCCATCTGCCGCTGCTGGTGGAGATGCTCGACGACGCTTCGGTCGCCTCTTCCGCTCGTACCTGGGTTGTGGGTGGTGAGGCTCTGCCTGGTGCGGTGGTTCGTGACTGGCTGTCGCGGGCGCCGGAGTCGGTGGTCGTGAATGAGTACGGGCCGACGGAGGCGGTGGTCGGTTGCTGTGTCTTCGAGATCTCCGCCGGCCAGGAGGTGGGGGAGTCGGTGCCGATCGGGCGTCCGATCGCCAACACCCGGCTCTATGTCCTGGACGACCACCTTCAGGTGGTTGCGCCGGGGGTTGCGGGTGAGCTCTACATCGCCGGCGTCCAGCTCGCGCGGGGCTATGTGAAGCGTCCGGGTCTGACGGCGGAACGCTTCACCGCCAACCCCTTCGAGCCGGGCGGGCGGATGTATCGCACGGGTGACGTGGCCCGATGGACCACGGATGGTGTCCTGGAGTACCTCGGGCGGGCGGACGAGCAGGTCAAGGTCCGGGGTTTCCGTATCGAGCCGGGTGAGGTCCAGGCCGTGGTCGCCGCGCACCGCGAGGTCGCACAGGCCGCCGTCATCGCCCGTGAGGACGTTCCGGGTGACACCCGCCTCGTCGCCTATGTCGTCCCCACCGACCTGGACGAGGTCGATCCCGAACTGGCCGTACAGGTACGTGAGTTCACGGCTCAGCGCCTGCCTGAGCACATGGTTCCGTCGGCGGTCGTCGTCCTCGACGCCCTTCCGCTGACCGGCAACGGCAAGCTCGACCGCAAGGCCCTCCCCGCCCCGGACGCCTCCAGGTCGGCAGGGGCCGGGCGTGGACCCGCCACTCCGCAGGAGGAGATCCTCTGCGCGGCCTTCGCCCAGGTCCTCGGCCTGGACAGGGTCGGCGTCGACGAGAGCTTCTTCACGCTCGGCGGCCACTCGCTGCTCGCCGTCCGCCTGGTCAGCCGCATCCGCGCCGTGCTCGGCATCGAGCTCGAGATGGCGGCGCTGTTCGAGGCGCCGACCGTCGCGGGCCTCGCCGCCCGCGTCGCCAGGGCCGGCAAGGCGCGCCGGGCCCTGACGCCGATGGAGCGCACGGAGCGGCCCGCGCTCTCCTTCGCCCAGCAGCGGCTCTGGTTCATCGGCCAGATGGAGGGTCCGAACTCCTCGTACAACGTGCCGGTTTCACTTCGCCTCTCGCGCGGTGTCGACCACCACGCGCTCGGCGCGGCCCTGCGCGACGTGATCGGCCGCCATGAGGTCCTGCGCACCGTATTCCCGGTCGCGGACGGCGAGCCCTACCAGCGGGTCATCCCGGTGGAGGAGCTGACCTGGGAGCTGCCGCTGGTCGAGGTCGCCCCGGAGGACCTGGAGGAAGCGGTCGCCGCCGCGGCCGACTACACCTTCGATCTCTCCGCCGAAATGCCCTTCCGTGCCTGGCTGTTCTCCGCCGGGCCCGACGACCAGGTGCTCGTCGTGGTCATGCACCACATCGCGAGCGACGGCTGGTCCAAGCGTCCGTTGGCCCGCGATGTCTCGGTGGCCTACGCGGCGCGGTGCCGGGGTGAGGCCCCCGCGTGGGAGCCGCTGCCGGTCCAGTACGCCGACTGCGCGCTGTGGCAGCGCGAGCTGCTCGGCGACGAGAGCGACCCCGACAGCATCATGGCGCAGCAGATCACCTACTGGCGCTCGGCGTTGGCCGGAGCGCCGGAGGAGCTGCAGCTCCCGGCCGACCACCGCCGCCCGGAGATCGCCTCGCACCGCGGCCACCGCGTGCCCGTGGAGATCCCGGCCGACGTGCACGTACGGCTGCAGGAGCTGGCGCAGGCCGAGGGCGTGACGGTGTTCATGCTGCTCCAGGCCGCCTCCGCCGTCCTCCTGTCGAAGCTGGGCGCCGGCACGGACATCCCGATCGGTTCGGCGAACGCCGGCCGTACGGACGTCGCGATGGACGACCTGGTCGGTTTCTTCGTGAACACGCTTGTTCTGCGTACGGACGTGTCCGGTGATCCGACGTTCCGGGAGGTCCTGGGTCGGGTTCGGGAGACGGGCCTGTCGGCGTTCGCGCACCAGGACGTGCCCTTCGAGAAGCTGGTGGAGGAGCTGGCGCCGACTCGTTCGCTGGCGCGCCACCCGCTCTTCCAGGTCATGCTGACCCTGGAGAACAACGCCGAGGCGGTCGTCGAGCTGCCGGGCCTGCGTACCGGCGGCACGTCCGCCCCGCGGGATTCCTCCGCTCCCGCCCCCGGGCAGGCGGCCGCCAAGTTCGACCTGGCCTTCGAGGTGGCCGAGGCCTTCGGTGCCGAGGGCGCCCCCGCCGGACTCCGCGGCTCCGTGGTCGCGTCGGCGGACCTCTTCGAGCCGGCGACGACCGCGCGGCTCGCCGAGCGCTGGGTCCGCGTCCTGCGGCTGCTCGTCGCCGAACCGTCCACCCGACTGAGCGCGGTCGACGTCCTGGACGCGGCCGAGCGACACCAGGTGCTGACAGGGTGGAACGACACGGCCGCGCAGGTCGCCCCCGCCACGGTGCCGGAGCTGTTCGCGGCGCACGTGGCTCGCACTCCGGACGCGGTCGCGGTGATCGCCGGTGGCCAGGAGGTCACGTACGCAGAGCTGGACGCGCGGGCCAACCGCCTTGCGCACCACCTCGTCGCCCGGGGCATCGGCGCCGAGTCGGTTGTCGGCCTCTGCCTGGGCCGGGACGCCGAGATGATCGTGGCGGTCCTGGCGGCCTGGAAGGCCGGGGCGGGTTACCTGCCCATCGACCTGGAGCACCCGGCCGAGCGAATCGCGTACATGCTGGCCGACAGTGGTGCTGCCCTCGCGCTGACGACCGAGGAACTGCTCGACCGACTCCCGACGGGCCAGGTGCCGGTCGTGACCGTCGACGGTGCGGACCTGAGGGCCGCGTTGGCGTCCGCACCCACCGAGGCACCCCAAGTCTCCCTTCGCAGCCAGGACTTGGCCTATGTGATCTATACGTCGGGTTCGACGGGGCGGCCGAAGGGTGTGGCTGTTGGTCATGGGGCGTTGGCGAATTTGGTGTCGGTGTTCGGGCC
>NZ_JBHWBS010000183.1:0-5714 GCF_042735655.1 Streptomyces sp. NPDC059567
GTCGGCCCGTACTCATTCACGACCACCGACCCCGGAGCCCGCGACAGCCAGTCACGAACCACCACACCGGGCAGAGCCTCACCACCCACAACCCACACACGAGACGCCGAACCAGCCTGCTCCGCAGTGAGCATCTCCGCCAGGAGCGGCAGGTGGGCGGGGACTGCCTTCGCCAGACCGAAACCGCCGGACTCGCGGATCAGCTCGGCCAGCCCCTCGGCGCCGCCCGCCTCACTCGCCACCACTGTCGAACCGGACACCAGCGGCACCAGAACACTGGTCACCGTCAGATCGAAAGCCAGCGACGAATGCAGCGGAGCACCCCCGCCACCACTCATCCCATACGCATCGGCGGCCCAGGCCGCATAGTTCGCCAGACCACCATGAGTGACAGCCACACCCTTCGGCCGGCCGGTGGAACCCGAGGTGTAGATGACGTACGCGAGCGACTGCGGGTCCACATCCACGGCCGGCCGCTCTGCTGACGCGGCCGCCAGCTGCATCCGGACCAGCGCGCTGTCCAGGGCCACGAACCGGTTCCGACCGGCCGGAAGATCATCAAGGATCTCCTCGGTCGTCAGCGTCAACACCGCACCCGAATCGGACAGCATGAACCCGATCCGCTCAGCCGGATACTCCGGATCAATCGGCAGATACCCAGCCCCCGCCTTCCACACCGCGAGAACCGCCACCACCGCATCGACACCACGCGGCAGACCGAGACCCACCACCGACTCCGCACCCACCCCCTGACCGACCAGGTAATGGGCCAGCCGGTTCGCACGGGCGTCCAGCTCCGCATACGAGACCGATTCGCCGCCCCCGACCACAGCCACCGCATCCGGCGTCCGCACCACCTGCGCCGCAAACAACCCCGGCACCAACACCGACCCCAGATCGGCAGCCGTGTCATTCCACTCCACCAACACCCGACGCCGCTCGACGTCCCCGAGGACCTGGAGAGCACTCAGCCGGGTACGGGTGTCGGTGACCAAAAGTCCCAGCACCCGAACCAGGCGCTCACCCAAGCCCTCGACCGTCTCCCGGTCGAACAGATCAGCCGCCGCGACCACCTGGCCCCACACCCCGGCCGGTGCACCCTGCTCGTCGTATGTCTCGGTGAGCCGGAACTCGACGTCGAACTTCGCCGCGGCGCTGTCCGAGAATGCGCCGCCCCCTTCCACCCCGGGGAGGTCGAGGACGGCCTCGGCGTTGTTCTGGAGGTCCAACTGGACCTGGAACAACGGGTGCCGGGCCATCGACCGCGTCGGCGCCAGCTCCTCCACGAGCCGCTCGAACGGCACCTCCTGGTGCGCCAGGGCGGAGAGACTCGTCTCCCGCACCCGGCCCAGGACCTCGCGGAACGTCGGGTCCCCCGACAGATCCGTCCGTACCACCAGGGTGTTGATGAAGAAGCCGACCAGATCATCCAGCGCCTCATCCGTACGGCCCGCGTTCGCCGAACCGATCGGAATGTCGGTACCCGCCCCCAGCCGCGACAGCAGCATCGCCAGCGCCGCCTGCAGGACCATGAAGGGAGTCACGCCCTCTGTCCGGGCCACCTCCACGAGTCGCGCATGCACCTCGGTCGGGATCTCCACGGGCACGCGGATACCGACGTGGGACGCGACAGCCGGCCGCGACCTGTCGAAGGGCAACGCCAGCTCCTCCGGCACATCAGCCAGCGCCTCATGCCAGTAAGCCATCTGAGTGGCCATCACGCTCTCGGGATCCGACTCGTCGCCGAGCAGCTCGCGCTGCCAGAGCGCGTAGTCGGCGTACTGGACCGGCAGCGGCTCCCACTCCGGGGCCTGGCCCGCGCTCCGTGCGGCGTAGGCCGTGGAAAGGTCCCGAGCCAGCGGGGCCGTCGACCAGCCGTCGCCCGCGATGTGGTGGAGCACCACGGCCAGCACGCGCTCGTCGGGTCCGGCCTCGAAGAGCGTGGCCCGGATCGGCGCCTCGGCCGCGAGGTCGAAGGCGTATGCCTCCGCCTCCGCCACGGCGGCGTCGAGCTCCCCGTGTGCCACCTCGACGACCTCCACCTTCCAATCGAGGTACGCGAGTTCCATGACGTCCTGGTACGGCTCGCCGCTCTCGGTCGTCCGGAAGACGGTCCGCAGCACCTCGTGCCGCTCGATCACATCGCGGAAGGCGAGACCGAGCGCATCACGGTCGATGTCATGCGCCATCCGCAGAGCGAACGGGATGTTGTACGCCGAGCTCGGACCCTCCAACTGGTTGATGAACCAGAGGCGTTGCTGGGCGAAGGAGAGCGGCACCCGTTCCGGCCGTTCACCGGCCGTGAGCGTCGGCCGCGCCTGCCCGGCGGCGGTCAGACCGCCGGCGAGACCGGCGACCGTCGGGGTCTCGAACAGGGCCCGCAGCGGGACCTCCACACCCAGGAGGGTGCGCACCCGGCTGATCAGACGAACGGCGAGGAGTGAGTGGCCGCCCAGAGCGAAGAAGTCGTCGTCCACGCCCACCTCCGCAAGGCCCAGGACCTCGGCGAAGGCTCCACACAGCAGCTCTTCCTGAAGCGTGACCGGAACCCGCATGCCGCTTCCGGTCAGGTACTCGGGGGCGGGCAGGGCCTTGCGGTCCAGCTTGCCGTTGGCGGTCAGCGGCAGCGCGTCCAGGACGACGATCGCGGACGGAACCATGTAGGACGGCAGCCGGTCGCCGGCCACAGCGGTCAGGATGCGCGGCAGTTCCTCGGCGACGCCGTCCGCGGCCGGCACGACGTAGGCGACCAGGCGCTTGCCCCCCGGGGTGTCCTCACGAGCCACCACGGCAGCCTGAGCCACCAGTGGATGTTCCGCGATCGCGGACTGCACTTCGCCCAGCTCGATCCGGAAACCACGGATCTTGACCTGCTCGTCGGCCCGGCCCAGGTACTCCACCTGACCGTCCCGCGACCACCGCACGATGTCACCCGTGCGGTAAAGACGACCACCCGTACTGGAGAACGGGTCGGCGACGAACCGCTCACCCGTCAGCCCCGGACGCCCCAGATATCCCCGGGCCACACCCGCACCCGCGACATACAACTCACCCGAGACACCCGCAGGAACCGGAGACAAAGTGCCGTCGAGAACGTGGACGCGGGCGTTGGCCACAGGACGACCGACGACGACCTCGGCCGAGTCCGAGAGCCGGGCGATCGTGGTGTCGACCGTCGCCTCGGTCGGACCGTAGAGGTTGAAGCCCTCCACACCCTCCAGCGAACGCAACCGCTCCCACAGACCCGCCGGAACGGCCTCACCGCCCACGCCGATACGCGACGGGTACCGCGCCCCCTCGAACAGGCCCTCATCCACGAGTACCTGAAGGTATGAGGGCGTGACTTCGGCGAAGTCGACACGGGACGCATGCATCCACGCCACCAGACGCGCCGCGTCCAGCCACGTCTCCCCATCCACCACGTGCAGCTCATGACCCGTGAACAGAGCCGCCAGCTGGTCCCACGACGCGTCGAACGACACCGACGTCGTCAACGCGACCCGCAGCGGCTCCCCACCCGTCGCGAACACCGTCCGGCCATGGCCCTCACACAGGCTCACCGCACCCCGATGCGGGACCATCACGCCCTTCGGACGGCCCGTCGACCCCGACGTATAGATCACATACGCCGGATGCTCAGGCAGCACCACCACATCCAGCGCACTGCCATCAAGACCCGCCAACGCTGCCACTGTGTCCGCGCCGTCCAGGAGGACCACAGCCGCGCCCGTCGCGGCCAGCACGTCGGCGGTCCCGGCGGAGGCGACCACCACCGCGGGCGCCGCGTCCTGGACCATGTACGCGATCCGCTCCGCCGGATACTCCGGATCCACCGGAAGATAAGCACCACCGGACTTCAACACCGCAAGCAGCGCGACAATCAGATCCGCACCCCGCTCCAGACACACCCCCACCACCGACTCGGAACCAACACCCCGAGCCCGAAGAAGCCGCGCCAAACGATTCGCCCGCGCATCCAACTCCGCATACGACAGCGACACCTCACCCGCCACCACCGCAACCGCATCCGGCGCACGAACCACCTGCACCGCAAACAACTCCGGCAACGACCCCGCACCCACCGAGACAGCAGTGTCGTTCCACTCCGCCAGGAGCCGCCGCTCACTCTCGTCCAGGACCTCGACAGCGCTCAGCCGGGACTGCGGGGCCGTGACCAGCAGCTCGATCGCCCGGGCCCAGCGGGCCACGATGCGCTCGGCCGTCTCCACGTCGAACAGATCCGCCGACGCCACCACCGAACCACGCAGCCCCGCCGGCGCACCGGCATCGTCGAACACCTCCGACACCGACACATCCAGATCGAACTTCGCCACCGACGCGCCGGCCGCGACGCCCCCGATCCGCACGCCTTGCAGGTCGAGGACGGCCTCGGCGTTGTTCTGCACCTGGAGCATCACCTGGAACAAGGGGTGCCGGGCCATGGACCGGCTCGGCGCCAGCTCCTCGACAAGCCGCTCGAAGGGAACGTCCTGGTGCGCGAACGCGGACAGGCTCGTCTCGCGGACGCGTCGGAGGACGTCACGGAAGGTCGGGTCGCCCGACACGTCCGTTCGCAGTACGAGGGAGTTGATGAAGAAGCCGACGAGGTCGTCCAGCGCCTCGTCCGTACGGCCCGCGTTCGCCGAGCCGATCGGGATGTCGGTCCCCGCTCCCAGCTTCGAGAGCAGCATCGCCAGCGCGGCCTGCAGCACCATGAACGTGGTCACGCCCTCGGCACGCGCCACCTCGACGAGCCGCCCGTGCACCTCCGCCGGAACGGTCAGCGGAATGTTGTGCCCTAGATGCGACGGCACCACAGGCCGCACCCGGTCCGCCGGCAGCTCCAGCTCCTCCGGCACCCCTTCCAACGCCTCCCGCCAGTAGGCGACCTGACGCGTGAGCAGGCTGTCCTCGTCGGACTCCTCGCCCAACAGCTCCCGCTGCCACAGCGCGTAATCCGCGTACTGGACCGGCAGCGGCTCCCACTCGGGCGCCCGGCCCCGCCGGCGCGCCGCATACGCGGCCGACAGGTCACGCGCCAGCGGGCGCTTCGACCAACCGTCGCTGGCGATGTGATGCATCGTTACGACGAGCACGTGCTCGTCGGCTCCGGAGTCGAACAGCCAGGCGCGGAAGGGGATGTCGACCGCGAGGTCGAAGGCATGGCCGGCCGCCGCGGCGATCGCGCCCGGCAGCTCCTCCGGTGCCACCTCGACCAGGGGCAGGCTCCACTCCAGTTCGTCGGTGCCGATGATCCGCTGGTACGGCTCGCCGTCGGCGACCTCGAAGACGGTCCGCAGCACCTCGTGCCGCCCGATCACGTCCCGCAGCGCTGCTTCCAGTGCCTCCCGGTCCACGTCGCCGCCGAGGCGCAGGGTCACCGGGACGTTGTAGGCCGCGTTCGGCCCCTCCAGCTGGCCGATGAACCACAGGCGGCGCTGGGCGAACGAGAGCGGGATCCGCTCCGGGCGCCCACCGGCCGTCAGGGCCAGCCGCGCCTCTGCGGCGCCGGCCAGACCGGTCGCGAGACCGGCCACCGTCGGGGCTTCGAAGAGCGCGCGGATCTCGACCTCGACGCCCAGGACCGCGCGGATCCGGCTGACCAGGCGCACCGCGAGGAGCGAGTGGCCGCCCAGCTCGAAGAAGTCGTCGTCGACGCCGACCTCGGCAAGACCGAGGACCTCGGCGAACGCCATGCACAGGATCTCCTCCTG
>NZ_JBHWBS010000184.1:0-5675 GCF_042735655.1 Streptomyces sp. NPDC059567
CTCCCGTGCCCGAAGGGCTACGGGGGACGTTGGCGACCGACGACAACGCGGCTGGGGGTACCCCCTGCTCGAAGAGCTTGGGGGAGCGGTGCCAGACGCCGCGAGCCCGGCCTGATCGACTAGACACCCCCTAGCGGCCCAGGCGCTCCGACTGGGCCTCGGTGGCCCGCAGGACGCTGTCCAGGAGGCCGGGGAAGAGGGTGTCCAGGTCCTCGCGGCGCAGGGCGTTCAGCTTGGCGGTGCCCCGGTAGATCTGCTGGATGACGCCGGCCTCGCGCAGCACGCGGAAGTGGTGCGTCGTCGTCGACTTGGTCACCGGGAGGTCGAAGTAGGAGCAGCTCAACTCGGTGCCCTCGCGCGCCATGTCGCTCACGATCGTGAGCCTCACCGCGTCCGACAGCGCATGCAGCACCCCCTCCAGGCGGATCTCCTCCCGCGTGGGGTGGTCCAGGACCCGAGGGTTGGTCGCGGTCGTCACGGCGGCGGCTCCACTTCATCCGGGGGTACGCGCCCATTGTACGAGAACTCTCGTAGTTTGACAGATGACGTACTACGATGAGTATCGTACGAGCATCCTTCGAGGCCCACCGAAACGGAGTCCGTCATGAGCGTCGCCCTGTTCGAGCCCTACACCCTGCGGTCGCTGACCATCCCGAACCGGGTGTGGATGGCCCCGATGTGCCAGTACTCGGCAGAGGTGTTCGGCCCGAACGCGGGAGTCGCCAACGACTGGCACTTCGCCCACTACGCCTCCCGCGCCACCGGCGGGACCGGCCTCATCCTCGTCGAGGCGACCGCCGTCGCCCCGGAGGGCCGGATCAGCCCCGCCGACCTCGGCATCTGGAACGACACCCAGGTCGAGGCGCTCCGCCGCATCTCCGCGTTCCTCAAGGAGCACGGCACCGTCCCCGGCATCCAGATCGGACACGCGGGCCGCAAGGCGTCCACCAAGCGCCCCTGGGACGGCCGCGGTCCGGTCGCCACCGACGACCACGGCTGGCAGCCGGTCGCGCCGAGCCCCGTCGAGTTCGCCGAGGGCTATCCCGTCCCGACCGAGCTGACGACGGAGCGGATCGCCGAGATCACCGGGCAGTTCGCCGACGCGGCCCGCCGCGCCCTGGCGGCCGGCTTCGAGGTGCTCGAACTGCACGGCGCCCACGGCTACCTCATCGGCGAGTTCCTCTCCCCGCACAGCAACCACCGCACCGACGCCTACGGCGGCTCCTTCGAGAACCGCACCCGGCTGGCCCTCGAAGTCGTCGACGCCGTAAGGGCGGTGTGGCCCGAGGAGCTCCCGCTATTCTTCCGGATCTCGGCGACCGACTGGCTGGAGGACCAGGGCTGGACCCCGGACGAGACCGTCCGCTTCGCGCGCCTGCTGCGGGAGCACGGGGTCGACCTGCTCGACGTCTCCAGCGGCGGCAACGGCGGGCCGGCCGAGATCCCGGTCGGCCCCGGTTACCAGGTGCCCTTCGCCGCCCGGGTGAAGGCCGAGACCGATCTGCCCGTGGCCGCCGTGGGGCTGATCACGGAGATCGACCAGGCGGAGAAGATCGTCGCCAACGGTGAGGCCGACGCCGTCCTGCTCGGGCGCGAACTGCTCCGTGACGCCTCCTGGGCCCGCCGGGCGGCGCGCGAGCTGGGCGCCGGGACCCATGCGCCGAGCCAGTACGCCTGGGCGATCTGAGCCCCGCTCCTCCCCGCGGAATCCTCGCTTCGGAGTCCGCGCTCCAGGCTCTCCCCAGGTCGATGCGGAACACGCCCGTGACCTGGGGAGACGCCCATTCCGGCAGCCGCTGTCAGTGGCCGGGTGCAGACTGGCCCGTATCCGCGACAACGGCGTCCTGGAGGTGTCGGCCATGCCCGACGTAGTACTGACCGTAGGCACCCGCAAGGGTCTGTTCATCGGCCGAAGGCGCGACGGCCGATGGGAGTTCGACGCACCCCACTTCAACGCGCAGGCGATCTACTCGGTCGCCATCGACACCCGGCGCTCCACCCCGCGGCTCCTCGTCGGCGGCGACAGCTCCCACTGGGGCCCGTCCGTCTTCCGCTCCGACGACCTCGGCGCCACCTGGACCGAGCCGCCGAAGCCGGCGGTCAAGTTCCCCAAGGACACCGGGGCTTCGCTGGAGCGGGTCTGGCAGCTGCACCCCGCGCCCGCGCACTCCCCTGACGTCGTCTACGCGGGCACGGAGCCCGCCGCCCTGTTCAGATCGGAGGACGGCGGTACGTCGTTCGAGCTGGTCCGCCCGCTGTGGGAGCACCCGACCCGGTCGCGGTGGGTGCCCGGCGGAGGCGGTGAGGCCGTGCACACCATCGTGACCGATCCACGCGACCCCGAGGCGGTGACGGTCGCGGTGTCGACGGCCGGGGTGTTCCGCTCCCGCGACGGCGGGGCGAGCTGGGACCCCTCCAACCAGGGGGTGTCCGCGGTCTTCCTGCCGGATCCCGACCCGGAGTTCGGCCAGTGCGTGCACAAGATCGCGCAGGACGCGGGCGACCGGGACCGGCTCTATCTGCAGAACCACTGGGGTGTGTACCGCAGTGACGACGCGGGCGGTAAGTGGACCGACATCGGCGCCGGTCTCCCCTCCGACTTCGGCTTCACGGTCGCCGCGCACCCCCATCGGCCCGACGTGGCCTATGTGTTCCCCATCAACGCGGACGAGGACCGGGTGCCGGCCGGACACCGCTGCCGTGTCTACCGTACGAGTGACGCCGGGGCCAGCTGGGACGCCCTGACGGCCGGGCTGCCGGAGGGCGACCACTACGGCACGGTCCTGCGCGACGCGATGTGCACCGACGACGGCGACCCGGCGGGCGTCTACTTCGGCAACCGCAACGGCGAGGTGTACGCAAGCGCGGACGACGGGGACAGCTGGCAGCTGCTCGCCGAGCACCTGCCGGACGTGCTCTGCGTGCGGGCGGCGGTGATCGGGTGAGCCCCGGGGCGCTGCGCCAGTAGAGTGACGCCCGTGGCAGCACGACCGTTGAATGAGATCGTCGAACCGGGGTGGGCGGATGCGCTCGCGCCCGTGGCCGAACGTATCGCCGCTATGGGCGACTTCCTGCGTCAGGAGATCGCCGCAGGGCGTACCTACCTGCCCGCGGGAGCGAACGTCCTACGGGCGTTCCAGCAGCCCTTCGACGAGGTGAGGGTCCTGATCGTCGGCCAGGACCCGTATCCGACGCCGGGGCATGCGGTGGGCCTGAGCTTCTCCGTGGCGCCGGAGGTGAACCCCGTGCCGCCGAGCCTGGACAACATCTTCCGGGAGATGCACACCGATCTGGGGCTGCCCCGGCCCTCGAACGGCGATCTGACGCCCTGGACCCGCCAGGGTGTGCTGCTGCTCAACAGGGCGCTCACCACCGCGCCCCGCAAGCCCGGCGCCCACCGCGACAAGGGGTGGGAGGCCGTCACCGAGCAGGCCATCCGGGCGCTGGCCGCCCGCGGTAAGCCGCTGGTGTCCGTGCTGTGGGGCCGTGACGCGCGCAATCTCCGTCCGCTGCTGGGCGATCTGCCGGCGATCGAGTCCTCGCACCCCTCCCCGATGTCGGCGGACCGCGGGTTCTTCGGTTCTCGGCCGTTCAGCCGCACCAACGAACTGCTCCTGCGCCAAGGGGCGCAGGAGGTGGACTGGCGGCTGCCGTGACGGACGCGGGCTGGGTCGTCGGGGTCGACTCGGGCGGCTCGGGGCTGCGGATCGCCCTCGCCCGGGCGGCGGACGCCCGCCCCGTGGGGACCGTGACCTCCGGCGAGCCGGTGCGGACCGGTCCCGGCGGGATCGAGGCGGCCCATCTCCTCGCGCAGGTACTGCCCGCCGTCGAGGCGATGCTGGGGCGCGCCGGGGCGGGGGACGTGGTCGCGCTGGCGGTCGGGGCCGCCGGCATGGCGACGCTCGGCGACGAGCTGCGTGCCGTGCTGCCCGGCGCTCTGGACCGGGCGCTGGGCGTACGACGCCTGGCGCTGGCCGCCGACGCCGTCACCGCCTACGCGGGGGCCCTCGGACAGCGGCCCGGCGCGGTGGTCGCGGGCGGCACGGGTCTGATCGCGCTCGGCACGGATCTCACGACCTGGCGCCGCGCCGACGGCTGGGGCCATCTGCTCGGCGACTGCGGGAGCGGTGCCTGGATCGGCCGGGCCGGGCTGGAAGCGGCGATGCGGGCCTTCGACGGGCGCCGGGGCGGTTCGCCGGCGCTGCTCGCCCGGGCCGAGGCGTGGTTCGGTCCCGCCGCCGGGCTGCCGGGAGCGCTCTATCCACGGACCGACCGGCCCGCGGTACTGGCTTCCTTCGCCCCCGAGGTGGCGCACTGCGCCACGGCCGGCGACGAGGTGTCGACGGGGATCCTGCGGCAGGCCGCCGCGCATGTGGCCGAGGCCGCGGCCGCCGTGTGCCCGGCCGAGGGAGCGTCCGAAGTGGCCCTGACGGGTGGCCTGTTCAAGATGGGCGACCCACTCCTCGTACCGCTGCGCGCGCAGCTGGCGGAACAATTGCCGCATGCCCGCCCGACGTCGGCGGCCGGGGATCCGCTCGCCGGGTCGCTCGCCATCGCCGGTTGGCTGGCCACGGACACACTGCGGCTGCCCACGGAGCCTCAGTTGCTGCAATTGACCCGGTAAACGACGGTTCGGACAAAGAGGGGCAGATAACGCTCTGCTGCACCTCAGTGCCCTGCGCGGCGGACGAAACCAGTAACATGCGGCGCCATGAGCTCCCCCACTGGGCCTGCTTCCGGCCTGCCTGTACGAATGCCGCGACCCCGCCAGCCCGGACGGCACCGTCGCCCCGAACCCGTGGCGGCGCCCGAGGGTGCTCCCGCACTCGTTCTCGCCGTCCCCGGCGTGCCGTCGGCCGCCATACGCTCGCTGGCCGAAGAGGTCGTGAGCATCGCCCGTTCCGAGCTGCCCGGCCTGGAGGCCGTGATCGGCTACCTGGACGGTGACGACGCCGAGTACCCCACCCTCGGAACCGTGCTGACGCGGGCCGAGACGCTGCGCACCGAGCGGTACGAGCTGGCCCTGGCCGCCGGCCGCGAGGTCAGCGCCCCCGAGGGCCCGGCCGCGGTCGTGGTGCCGCTGCTCGCCGGCCCGGACAGCGCCCTGATGCGCCGGATCCGCCAGGCCGTGATGGACAGCGGCAACGTCGCCGAGCTGACGGACGTCCTCGGACCGCACCCGCTGCTCGCCGAGGCCCTGCACGTGCGCCTCTCGGAGGCCGGTCTGGCCCGCGCCGACCGCGCCCGGCTCTTCACGGTGGCCACGGCCGCCGACGGCATCGTCCTGGCCACGGTCGGCGGCGAGGAGGCCGTGCAGGCCGCCGGCATCACCGGCATGCTGCTGGCCGCCCGGCTGGCCGTCCCGGTCATGGCCGCCGCGCTGGACCAGGAGGGCTCGATCACCGCGATCGCCGAGCAGCTGCGCGGCTCCGGTTCGGTGCAGCTGGCGCTCGCCCCGTACCTGATCGGTCCCGAGCTGGCCGACGGCCTGCTCGACGCGGCCGCCAAGGAGGCCGGCTGCGCCGCCGCCGAGCCGCTGGGCGCCTACCCGGCGATCGGCAAGCTGGTGCTCTCGCAGTACACGGCCGCGCTGGGCATCGCCCCGCAGCAGCAGGGTGCCCCGGCCGTCTGATCGGTCCACGGCATACGGGAGGGCCCGCACCGGACGCGTCCGG
>NZ_JBHWBS010000185.1:0-5640 GCF_042735655.1 Streptomyces sp. NPDC059567
AAACCTCCACACCACCCGCAACAACAGCAACCGACCCCGGCGACCGCACCACCTGCGCCTCGAACAGCCCTGCCACCGTGGCCTCGCCCGGAAGCACGACCGCAGTGTCGTTCCACTCGATCAGCACCCGACGCAGCCCCGCCTCGTCCAGCACCTGCACGGAACTGAGCGGCACGTCCTCGTCGTGGTCGAGGGCCGCTTCGAGCGCGGAGACCAGGTTCCCGGCCGCCGTGCGCACGAACTCACCCACCACACGCGGATCGATCGGCGCCACCGCGTCCACGGCGACCCAGAGGTCGTCGCCGTTGTCGTCCACAGAGACAAGCAGCGGGTAGTTGGTGCGCTCATGGGAGAAGACGGTCCTGATGCCGTCCATGCCCTCGTGGCGCGCTTCCCGGGCGCCGGCGTCGGCGCCCCCGCCGTTGTGGCGGTAGTTGAACAGAGTCGTGAAGAGCGGTGCACTGCCGGGCATCCCACTGGCCTGCTGTGCCACCGTGAGCGGCGCGTGCTCGTGCTCCAGGAGCTCCGCCAGCTGGTCGCGCATCGCGGTGACCGATGCGAGGACTCCTATCCGATCCGTACGGACGCGGACCGGGAGCGTGTTGAGGAAGGGACCCGGCACACGGCCGGCGCCTTCGCCCGCGTTCATCCGGCCGAACAGGATCGTCCCGAAGACCACGTCCTCCCTGCCGCTGACCGCGGCCAGGGCTCGGGCCCAGGCGACGTGCATGACCGTTGCCGGGCTGGCACCGAGACGCCGGGAGACATCCCGGAGCCGCATGGTCAACTCGTCGTCGAAGGGCACGGCTTGGCGTGTCGAATCCGCGCCGTCCCCGCGTACGTCCGCGACGCCGAAGGCCGTGGTGGGCTCGGTGACGTCGCCGAGCAGGTCGGCGAAGTACCGCTCGTGCTCCGAGCGCTCGACGGCACCGCGCGTCTGGGCGACGAAAGTGCGGAACGGCAGCGGCTCCGGCAGCTCGGCGCCCCGTCCGTCCAGGAACGCCCGCACCTCCGCCATGAGTACTTCGAGGGCTGTGTGGTCGCGCACCATATGGTGAACCCGTACCAGCGCCAGCCAATGACCCTTACCGGGGACGCGGGCCGCGTGGACGCGGATCAGCGGGGCCTCACCGAGGTCCATGCTCGAGCCACCGGTCGCGACCAGGGCGGCGACCGCGTAGTTGCTGCCGTCGTCCGTGCGCGCCTCGTCCAGGGTGACGTGGGTGACGGGCAGAGTGGCGTGGCGCCACACGACCTGGACCGGCTCGCGCAGGCCCTCCCACACGATGGACGTGCGGAAGATGTCGTGACGGTCGAGGACGTTCTGCAAGGCGCCGAGGAAGGCGTCGAGCCGCTCGCGCGAGTCGAACTCGACGACCGTGGGCAGGACGTACGCGTCGTCACCGCCGTCCGCGAGCAGGTGGTGGAAGAGCAGCCCTTCCTGGAGCGGGGCAAGCGGGTAGACGTCCGCGACATTCGCCGCGCCACCGTCGACGGTGGCGACGACCGCGGTCAGTTCCTCGGCGGTGAGGTCGACGAGCGGCAGCATCTCCGGCGTGATCGCGGTGGCACCCGCCGGGATCAGGTTCGGCGGCACGGCCACCTGCTCGGATCCCGCCGAGGCGGCAAGCCCCGCCGGGGTCGGCGTCTGGAACAGCGCCCGAACGGACACCGTGACACCGCGCCCGCGCAGGATCTCGACGAGTCGGATCGCGAGGAGTGAATGGCCGCCGAGCCGGAAGAAGTCGTCGTCCACGCCGACCCCGTCAAGGCCCAGGACCTCGGCGAAAGCCGCGCACAGAATCTCCTCGCGGGCATTGGACGGGCCGCGGCCGCCACCGGAGGCGTACTCGGGGGCGGGCAGGGCCTTGCGGTCCAGCTTGCCGTTGCCCGTCAGCGGCAGCCCGTCCAGGACCACGACCGCCGACGGCACCATGTGCTCCGGCAGCCGCTGAGCCGCGAACCGGATGACGGCCTGCGGGAGTGCGGCGTCGTCCCCGTCAGGGTCCGCCATGGCGACGTACGCGACCAGACGCCTGTCCCCCGGGATGTCCTCGCGGGCGATCACGGCGGCCTGCGCGACCAGCGGGTGTGCGGCGACCACACCCTGGACCTCACCCGGCTCGATACGGAATCCGCGGATCTTGACCTGGTCATCAGCGCGGCCCAGGAAGACCACCTGGCCGTCCGCCGTCCACTTGGCCCGGTCACCCGTCCGATACATCCGCCGCCCCAGCTCGTAGGGGTTGGCCACGAACCGCTCGGCCGTCAGAGCCCCACGCCCCAGGTAGCCACGCGCCAACTGCGCACCCGAGACATACAGATCCGCGACCACCCCGATCGGAGCCGGCTGCAGGTACGCGTCCAGCAGGTAGAAGCGGGTGTTGGCGATCGGGGTGCCGATCGGCACGACACCATCGGCGACCCCCTCGGCGGTGAGCCGTGCCGTGGCGACACCGATCGTGGTCTCGGTCGGCCCGTAATGGTTGTGAACCTCGCGCTCACCGGCAGCGGCGATCAGCTCCCGCACCCACACCGGCGAGGCAGCCTCACCACCCAGAACCAGCGACCCGGTCGGCAGGACGCCTTCGACACCACCAGCCGCCGACAGCGCGGCCAGATGAGAAGGCACCGCCTTGAAGTGATCGATCCGGTGCTCGGACAGGTACGACGCCACCGCCCGCGGATCAGTGACCGCACCCTCATCGAGAACATGCAGCTCACCACCGGTCGCGAGGCTGGCGAAGACCACCGTGTTACCCAGGTCCGTCGCCTGCGCCTGCAGCAGCGCATACCGCGCACCGGGCCGACCAAAGCCCACCCGCTCGGGAACGGATCCCACATAGTTCGCAAGACCGCCGTGCGTGACGGCCACACCCTTGGGCTGACCCGTCGAACCCGACGTATAGATGACATACGCCAAAGACTCCGACGCCACGCGACGCCCGGGACGATCCACCGACGCCGCCGCCAGCTGCATCTCCACGAACGAGTCGTCGATCGCCACCAGACGCGAACGCCCGGCCGGCAGCCCGTCAAAGAAGTCCTCGGTGGTCAGCACCAGCGCCGCCCGGCTGTCCCGCAGCATGAACGCGATCCGGTCCGTCGGCTGCGCCGGATCCACCGGCAGGTAACCCGCACCCGCCTTCCACACACCCAGGATGCCCGCGATCATGTCCACACCCCGCGGCAGACACAGGCCCACGACGGCTTCGGCACCGATGCCCTGACCGGCGAGGTAGTGGGCTATGCGGTTCGCCCGCGCATCCAGCTCTCCGTAGGAGATCTCCTTGCCCTCGGCGACGAGCGCCACGGCGTCTGGGGTGAGATCCGCCCACCGCTCGAAGAGTGCGTGCACCAGGGGCGGTTGCTGGTCCTTCGCCGTGTCGTTCCAAGCGGTCAGCACTCGGTGACGCTCGGACTCGTCAAGGACCCGGATCGAGCTGAGCGCGCGGTCGGGGCGGGCGGTCGCCTGATCGAGAACGCGGGTGAAGCGTGCGGCGAGGCGCTCGACCGACGCCGCGTCGAAGAGGTCGGCGGCTGCCGTCACCGAGCCTCGCAGGCCGGCCGGGGCGCCCGTCGGGTCGAAGAGCTCGCGGACGGAGACGTCGAGGTCGAACTTGGCGGCCCGGGTGCCGGTCGCTCGGCCCTTGGCCTCGGTGTCGGAGGGGTCGACGACGGTCCGCTGGTTGTTCTGGACGGTCAGCATGACCTGGAAGAGCGGGTGCCGGGCCAGGGAGCGGGCCGGGGCCAGCTCCTCGACGAGCTTCTCGAACGGCACGTCCTGGTGCTTGAACGCCGACAGGACAGTCCCGCGTACCTGTGCGAGCACGTCGCGGAAGGTGGGGTCGCCGGTCAGGTCGGTACGCATCACCAGCGTGTTGACGAAGAAGCCGACCAGGTCGTCCAGGGCCTCGTCCGTACGTCCCGCCACGGACGTGCCGAGGGGGATGTCCGTGCCGGCGCCGAGCCTGGACAGCAGGGTGGCGAGCGCCGCGTGAAGGACCATGAACGTCGTCACGCCCTCGGCGCGCGCCACCGCCGCGAGGCGCGCATGCACCTCGGCGGGGACGCTCAGCGGGACGACATGGCCGCGGTGCGAGGCCACCGCCGGCCGGGTCCGGTCGGCGGGAAGCTCCAGCTCCTCCGGCGAGTCGGCCAGCCTCTCGCGCCAGTAGGCGATCTGGCGGGACATCATGCTGTCCGGGTCGGTCTCGTCGCCGAGCATCTGGCGCTGCCAGAGCGCGTAGTCCGCGTACTGGACCGGCAGCGGCTCCCACTCGGGGGCCCGGCCACGGACGCGCGCCTCGTAGGCGGTCGTGAGGTCCCGGGCGAGGGGGCCCTCCGACCAGCCGTCGCTCGCGATGTGGTGCAGGACCACGACGAGGACCCGCTCGTCGGAACCCGCCTCGAACAGGCAGGCCCTGATCGGGATCTCGGAGGCGAGGTCGAACGCGTACCGCCCGGCCTCATCGACCGCACCGTCCAGATCCGCGGGGGCGAGTTCGGTGACCGGCAGCTGCCAGTCGAGCTCGTCGAGCCCGAGGATCCGCTGGTGGGGCTCCCCGTCCGCGACGTCGAAGACCGTGCGCAGCACCTCGTGCCGCCCGATCACGTCGCGCAGGGCCGCGCCGAGCGCGTCGCGCTCCACGTCGCCCGGCAGCCGCAGCACGACCGGAACGTTGTACGTCGAGCTCGGACCTTCCAACCGGCTGAGGAACCACAGCCGCCGCTGTGCGAATGACAACGGAATCATCAGGACTCCTCCTGGTTACGCATCGGCTGCAGCGCCGGCCTGGTTGACTTCACGTTCCCGAGCTGCCCGGCGAGGCCGGCCACGGTCGGCGCGTCGAACAGCGCCGCTATCTCCACCTCGACGCCGAGCACCGTCCTGACCCGGTTGACCAAGCGCACCGCCAGCAGCGAGTGGCCGCCGAGTGCGAAGAAGTCGTCGTCGACCCCCACCTCGGGGACGCCCAGAACCTGGGCGAACACCTCGCACAGGACCTCTTCCTCGTGGCTCCTGGGGCTCCGCCCGGAGCCGGCCGTCCCCGCGTAGTCGGGAGCTGGGAGGGCCTTGCGGTCGAGCTTGCCGTTACCGGTCAGCGGGAGAGCGTCGAGGACCACGACGGCCGAGGGCACCATGTGCTCCGGCAGTCGCTTCCCCGCGAACTCGCGTATTCGGGCGTCAAGCTCAGGCTCGACCTCGTCCTGGTCGGTGGGGACGATGTAGGCGACGAGGCGGGTGTCACCCGGAACGTCCTCGCGGGCGATGACGGCGGCCTGTGCGACCTCGCGGTGGGCCGCGACAACGGCCTGGACCTCGCCCGGCTCGATACGGAAGCCACGGACCTTGACCTGCTCGTCCGCCCGCCCGAGGTACTCCAGGACTCCATCCGTGGTCCAGCGGGCCACGTCACCCGTGCGATACATCCGCCCGCCCGGCTCGAACGGATTCGCGGTGAAGCGTTCCGCCGTCAGACCGGGGCGCTTCACATAACCGCGGGCAAGCTGGGCGCCCGCGATATACAGCTCACCGGCAACCCCCGGCGCAACCGGCTGCAGGTACTCGTCCAGCACATACAGCTGGGTGTTGGCGATCGGGCGCGCGATCGGGTCCGACACACCCACACCCAGACC
>NZ_JBHWBS010000186.1:0-5346 GCF_042735655.1 Streptomyces sp. NPDC059567
CGGTCCGCTAGCGGACCGGGCGCTCCCCGGAACGTACGAGGGTGTCGGAGGGCGCCCTACAGCACCCGGTCCGGCTGCTTCCTGGCCGTCTGCTGCGGCGCCTGCTCCAGGAACGATTCGGCGGTCTGGACCGCCTCCCGCGCCGGCAGCGTCCGGAACACCCAGGTCCGGTACGACCAGAACCGGAACAGCGTCGCGACGCCGATCCCGAGGAACTTGAAGACGTTGCTCTGAAGGGGTGTGTCCCAGCCGAATCCGTACGTCGCGGCGTACAGGATGCCGTTCTGGATCACCAGGCCGGCGACGCTGAACAGCAGGAAGAGCGTCAGCTCCTTCGTCCTGCTGCTCTTGTCGCGGTCCCGGTAGGTGAAGTACCGGAAGCCCAGGTAGTTGAAGCCGATCGCGACGACGGTGGCGATGATGCTCGCCCGGACGACGGGGACCTCCGTGAGGTGGCGCACGAGGTTGAAGACCCCGAGATCCACCAGGAGGCCGACACCACCCACGGCACCGAACTTCGCGAACTCGCGCGTGAGCCGATCAAGCCGCACACGCAGTGCGCTGGGTTCACTCATGGTGATTGCTCAGCCCCGTCCGTTCGGTTTCGTCGTCCCAGCCATGCTAACCAGAGCCTCTGGCACCTGCCCGGGGACATTGCAAACCACGGGAAAACCCCGGCGGGCTGTCGTAAAGCACAGGCGGGGGAGGCTCCGCGCATGGTGCGGATACCCTAAGAGGGTGACGTTCCCGGTAGTCGGCATGGTCGGTGGCGGTCAGCTCGCCCGTATGACCCACGAGGCGGGTATCCCCCTCGGCATCAAGTTCAAGCTGCTCAGTGACACCCCGCAGGACTCGGCGGCCCAGGTGGTGAGCGAGGTCGTCATCGGCGACTATCGCGACCTGGCTACGCTGCGTGACTTCGCGCGCGGCTGTGACGTGATCACCTTCGATCACGAGCACGTCCCCGCGGAGCATCTGCGAGCCCTGGAGGAGGACGGCATCGTCGTCCGCCCCGGACTCGCCGCGCTGGTGCATGCCCAGGACAAGGGGGTGATGCGCGCGAAGCTCGACGAGATCGGCGCGCCGAGCCCCCGCCACCGCATCGTCGCCGATCCGGCGGACGCGGCGGCCTTCGCGGCGGAGGTGGGCGGCTTCCCGATCATCCTCAAGACCGTGAGCGGCGGCTACGACGGCAAGGGCGTCTGGTTCGTCCGTACGGAGGAGGACGCCCACGACCCGTTCCGCGCGGGCGTGGCGGTGCTCGCCGAGGAGAAGGTCGACTTCGCGCGCGAGCTCGCCGCGAACATCGTCCGCTCCCCGCACGGCCAGGCCGTCGCCTACCCGGTCGTCGAGTCCCAGCAGGTCGACGGCGTCTGCGACACGGTGATCGCGCCCGCGCCGAACCTGTCGCACGAGCTGGCCGGCCAGGCGCAGGAGCTGGCGCTGCGGATCGCGAAGGAGCTCGACGTCGTCGGCCATCTGGCCGTGGAACTCTTCGAGACCACCGACGGGCGGATCCTCGTCAACGAACTCGCCATGCGTCCCCACAACTCCGGCCACTGGACCCAGGACGGCGCGATCACCTCGCAGTTCGCCAACCACGTCCGGGCCGTCCTCGACCTGCCGCTGGGCGATCCGCGCCCGCGCGCCACGTGGACGGTCATGTGCAATGTGCTGGGCGGGGACTACCCGGACATGTACTACGCCTATCTGCACTGCATGGCCCGGGATCCGCAGCTCAAGATCCATATGTACGGCAAGGACGTGAAGCCCGGCCGCAAGGTGGGGCACGTCAACACCTACGGCGACGACCTGGACGACGTGCTGGAGCGCGCCCGTCACGCCGCCGGCTATCTGCGAGGAACGATCACCGAATGAGCCCTGTGAGCCCCGTCGTAGGCATCGTCATGGGATCCGACTCCGACTGGCCCGTCATGGAGGCCGCGGCGCAGGCCCTGGACGAGTTCGAGATCGCCTACGAGGTCGACGTCGTCTCCGCGCACCGGATGCCGCGCGAGATGGTCGCGTACGGCGAGGAGGCCGCCGACCGCGGCCTGAAGGCGATCATCGCGGGTGCCGGCGGCGCCGCCCATCTCCCGGGGATGCTCGCCTCGGTGACCCCGCTCCCGGTCATCGGCGTGCCGGTCCCGCTGAAGTACCTCGACGGCATGGACTCGCTCCTCTCCATCGTGCAGATGCCGGCCGGTGTGCCGGTGGCCACGGTCTCCGTCGGCGGAGCGCGCAACGCAGGTCTGCTCGCGGCCCGGATCCTCGCCACGCACGACGCCGAACTGCTCGGCCGGATGCGGGAGTTCCAGCAGGAGCTGAACGACCAGGCGACCGAGAAGGGCAAGCGGCTGCGGGCCAAGGTCGAGGGCTCGGAGTCGTTCGGCTTCGCCAAGTGAGCCGCCCGGCGAGCGCGTCCGACCGGCTGGCGGAGGCGCTGGAGCTGCTGGCCTCCGCACCCGTCGTCGACGGTCACAACGACCTGCCGTGGGCGCTGCGCAAGCACGCGGCGTACGACCTGGACCGGCTCGACATCGCGGCCGACCAGACCGGCGCGCTCCACACCGACCTCGCCCGGCTGCGCGCCGGCGGGGTCGGCGCCCAGTTCTGGTCGGTGTACGTGTCGTGCGAGCTGACCGGTGACGACGCGGTCAGCGCCACCCTGGAGCAGATCGACATCGTCGACCAGCTGCTCGACCGGTACGCCGCCGACCTCGCCCCCGCGCTGACCGCGGACGACATGGAGTCGGCACGCAAGGAGGGCCGTATCGCCTCCCTGAAGGGTGCCGAGGGCGGCCACTCCGTCAACAACTCCCTCGCCACGCTGCGCGCGCTGCACACCCTGGGCGTGCGCTACATGACGCTCACCCACAACGACAACACCGCGTGGGCGGACTCGGCGACGGACGAGCCGGGCGTCGGCGGTCTCTCCCCCTTCGGCCACGAGGTCGTCCGGGAGATGAACCGGATCGGGATGCTCGTCGACCTCTCGCACGTCGCCGCGACGACGATGCGGGACGCGCTGGCCACCGCCGTCGCGCCGGTGATCTTCTCGCACTCCTCCGCGCGCGCGGTCTGCGACCACCCGCGGAACATCCCCGACGACGTGCTGGCACAGCTGCCCGCCAACGGGGGAGTGGCGATGGCGACGTTCGTGCCGAAGTTCATCCTCCCCGCGGCGGTGGAGTGGACGGCCCGCGCCGACGAGAACATGCGGGCGCACGGACGGCACCACCTCGACACGACGCCGGAGGCGATGAAGATCCACCGTGCGTTCGAGGCGGAGAACCCGCGCCCGATCGCCTCCGCGGCGACCGTCGCCGACCACCTCGACCACATGCGCGAGGTCGCCGGCATCGACCACATCGGCATCGGCGGGGACTACGACGGTACGGCGTTCACCCCGGCCGGCCTCGACGACGTCGCGGGCTATCCGAACCTGATCGCGGAACTGCTCACCCGCGGCTGGTCGCATGCCGACCTCGCCAAGCTCACCTGGTCCAACGCGGTCCGCGCGCTGCGGGACGCGGAGGCCGTCTCGCGCGAACTGCGGGAGACGCGGGCGCCGTCGAACGCGACGCTCGACTCGCTTGACTCTCCGGCATCCTGACGGATCATCAACGAAGGCCCCGCTTCGGCGGGGCCTTCGCGCGTCCCGGGCAGGGGTGACCCGTACGGGGCATCCCGCCGCGCCGGGGGAGGGCACCGGCGCGCTATCGTCCCGGGCCCGCGGGCGGCGGGGGGCACGTTCTCAGGCGCGCGGGCGGCCCATCGCGCGGTACGTCCAGCCCGCCTCGCGCCAGCGCGTCGGGTCCAGCGCGTTGCGGCCGTCCAGGATCACCGGCGAGGTCACCGCCGCCCCCAGCTCCGCCGGGTCGAGCTCGTCGCGGAACTCGCGCCACTCCGTCAGGTGCAGCACCACGTCCGCCCCGCGCACGGCCTCCAGGGCCGTGTCCGCGTACCCCAGCGTCGGGAAGAGCCGGCGCGCGTTCTCCATGCCCTTGGGGTCGTAGACCGTGACCTGTCCGCCCTGGAGGTGGATCTGCCCGGCCACGTTCAGCGCGGGCGAGTCGCGGACGTCGTCCGAGTCCGGCTTGAACGTGGCGCCGAGCACCGCCACCCGCTTGCCCAGGAACGAGCCGCCGCCGAGCGCCTCACGCGCCATCTCGACCATCTGGCCGCGCCGCCGCATGTTGATCGAGTCGATCTCCCGCAGGAAGGTCAGGGCCTGGTCCGCGCCCAGCTCGCCCGCCCGCGCCATGAAGGCGCGGATGTCCTTCGGCAGGCAGCCGCCGCCGAAGCCGATCCCGGCCCGCAGGAACTTGGACCCGATCCGTTCGTCGTAGCCGATCGCCTCCGCGAGCTTGGCGACGTCACCGCCGGCCGCCTCACAGACCTCGGCCATCGCGTTGATGAAGGAGATCTTGGTGGCGAGGAAGGAGTTCGCGGCGGTCTTCACCAGCTCCGACGTCGGGAAGTCCGTCACCACGAACGGCGAGCCCTCCGCGATCGGCCCGGCGTACACCTCGCGCAGCTGCTTCTCCGCCCGCTCGCCGCGCACACCGACGACGATCCGGTCGGGGTGCAGGGTGTCCCGGACGGCGAAGCCCTCCCGGAGGAACTCCGGGTTCCAGGCCAGCTCGACGCCCTCCGGCAGCAGCCGCGCGAGCCGCTCGGCCGAGCCGACCGGCACGGTCGACTTGCCGACGACCAGCGCGCCGTCCTGGACGACGTCCGCGAGCGAGGTGAACGCGGCGTCGACGTAGCTCATGTCACACGCGTACTCGCCGTGCTTCTGCGGAGTGTTCACACAGACGAAGTGGACGTCGCCGAAGGCGCCGACCTCCTCCCAGGAGGTGGTGAAGCGCAGGCGGCCCGTCGAACCCTCGATGCCGGCGACGTGCCGGGCCAGCAGCTCCTCCAGGCCGGGCTCGTACATCGGTACGCGCCCGGTGGCCAGCAGCTCGATCTTCTCGGGCACGACGTCGAGGCCGAGCACTTCGAACCCGAGTTCCGCCATGGCCGCTGCGTGCGTGGCGCCGAGGTAGCCGGTGCCGATCACGGTGATCTTGAGGGCCATACGGGACTCCAGTGACGTCGGGCGGAATGCCTGCCCGAGCATAGTCGGGCCTCGCTCCGGCCAGGGTCGGGCCTTGGTCCGGTGCCCCGTGACGCCCTACCATTTGGGTTACTTAACGGTAGTTAGCAAGCGTGGGAGTGAGTGAGCATGGCGGGTTCTGCTGATTTCGACCTGTATCGCCCGTCCGAGGAGCACGACATGCTCCGGGAGACGGTCCGCGCGCTGGCCGAGGCGAAGATCACGCCGTTCGCGGCCGCGGT
>NZ_JBHWBS010000187.1:0-5328 GCF_042735655.1 Streptomyces sp. NPDC059567
AAGGGAGGCAGGCCCTGGGCGCGCTGAAGCTGGGGACGTTCCGCGTGTCCGGTGAGTAGGCCCCGCCGCCGTCTGAAGTTGTACAGGACGAGCGAGTCTGCGCTTGCCGCTGCGTGAGTGTGCCCCTTCGGAAGCGCCAGGAGCCCGAAATTGAAGCCGCCTGGCTTCCAGCGGCCGAAAGATAGCGTTCCGATAATACCGTACCCGGTCGCCTGGTTGTAGAGAATGATGGTGTCATTCATGCTTCACCCGTTGACCTGCTCCCAGGCCCACGAAGAAGCCGCCATATGCAATTCCCAGCTTATCCCCGCCTGGGAGGCGGCAAATCGCCGCTGCATCCTGGAAGCCTGGAGGGCAAATGATCGGCGTTCCATATCCGTCTGTAGTGAGGACTCCAGTGAGGTTCGGGCCGGCCGTGTACAGGATCGGACCGAACAGAGGGAACTGGTTGTCGTTGGGATGGGGGATTGAGTTCGCAACGATTGCGACGGGTGCAAATTCGAGTTTGAACCGCCACCGAAGACCCAGACGCCGGCGTCCGTTTTGACCGTTGGTCGGTGGAATCTCGCCGTCAGGGGCGAGCGGAGCTGGGGCTTTCGCTCGTCGTGTTGGCGCTGCGGCAGGAGCCGGCGGACGTAGCTCGCCACCGCCATGCTGGCAGAGGACTGCCGTACACGCACCAGCAGGTACGAGATCAAGGAAGCGATGGTATCGGCGCGAATCATGAGCACGCTGCCCAGAAGGTAAGCCGCGAAGGCGCTCACGCCGAGGACTGCAGGCTTGCCCATCCATTCTGCCAACGCGTACAGCGGCTGCAAGAACTCAGGAGCTTCTTCTTTCGAGGGGAAGGCAGTGCCCACTGCCAGCACCGCCGCCAGCATGTACAGGTAGCCGACAGCCAGTGGTGTGCGCAGTTCGCGAAAGCCTGGCAGAGAGAAAGCAGCACGACACCAGCGTGAGCTCGTGGCACTGCGAGCGGTGCGAACGACACCTACTTCACTCGCGACTTCTCAGACTGGCAAGCCGGTCCCACAGCCGGATGCTCGCCGTCACCGGCCTCGAAGCCGGTACCGATCCGGCAGGCCCGCGCCCAGCGTCGTCACTGTGCCGCGGCGACCGAGGCCGCCGCTCTGCGCCGGGTCCCGGGCCGTACGTGCTGCCCGGAAGGAACCGGGCCGCTCCAGCGCTCGTGCCGGACGACGGCGTTGGTGCAGCGTGAGCGGGGTCAGCTCGGCCGGTGTATGGGGGCTCGTGCTGGCGTGGCGGGTACGGTCATGTCGAGCAGGAGTAGGGCGTCGTGGTCGGGGGTGCCGGGTTCGGCGGTGTAGACGCCGATGCGCTGGCCGGGTGTGCCTTCCACGTGCAGTGACTGTGCGGTGAGGGTGACCGTTCCGACCTGGGGGTGCTGAAACGTCTTCTGCGCGGGCTTACGCCCGGTCACTTCGTAGCGTTCCCACAGTCCCGCGAAGTCGGGGCTCTTCAAGAGGAGTTCGCCGACGAGGTTGGTCAAGTCGGGGGCGTCGGGGGCTGTACCGGCGACGGCGCGCAGGTGGGCGACGCATGCGGTGATCTGCCGGTTCCAGTCGGGGAAGAGCTGACGGGCGGCGGGGTGGAGAAAGAGGTAGCGGGCCAGGTTGCGCTGTTTGGCCGGCCAGTCGTCCAGGCCGGCGTAGAGGGCGAGACCGCCCGGGTTCCAGGCCAGCATGTCCATGCTGCGGCTGATCACGTAGGCGGGGTTCGGGCGCAGTGATTCCAGCAGGAGCTTGAGGTGTGGCCGCACGGTGCGGCTCGGGGCAGGTGGTGGTTCGGGGGTGTAGCGGGCGGCGCGGGCGGCGAGCTCGCGCAGGTGCTGGTGCTCTTGGTCGTCCATGTGCAGGGCGCGGGCGAGGGCATCGAGGACGGAGGGGCTGGGGCGGGTCTCCTTGCCGCGCTCCAGGCGTACGTAGTAGTCGATGCTGATGCCGGCGAGGGTGGCCAGCTCCTCGCGGCGCAGGCCAGGGGTGCGGCGGATGCCGGCGCCGATGGTAAGGCCGACGTGTTCGGGGCTGGTCTGGGTGCGGCGGGCGCGCAGGTAGCGGCCCAGCTCGGCTCCCTCGCTGTTCGCGTTCTCGGATGCCATGACTCCAGTCTCACCCGCTCGGCGCCCCCTGCTCAGATGAGAGGGGGCCCTGTCATTACCCCTGAAGAGCCCGCCCTGCCACACCCGCGCAATACGGGCGAAGGTGAAAGCACGACGCCGGTACCCCGGCCGCCGCCCAAGCCGAAGCAGGCACGACCTGGCTGGCCGGGCGAGAGTGAGGGTGCCGGGCAACGCTACGAATCGGAGAGGGTGCGATGCGCTACATCAAGCTGCGTGACCTGGAGGTTTCCCGGATCGGTCTCGGCGCGATGGGCATGTCCCACGGTTACACCGGCTCCGGCACCGATGAGGCGGAGTCGATCAGGGCCGTGCACCGGGCGCTGGAGCTGGGTGTCACGCTCATCGACACCGCCGAGGTCTACGGCCCCTACACCAACGAGGAGCTGCTGGGCCGGGCCCTGAAGGGACGCCGGGACCAGGTGGTGCTGGCCACGAAGTTCGGCCTGGTCTCCCACGCCAGTGAGGGCGCGTGGAACCTGGACTCCAGTCCGGCCAACATCCGCACCGCCGTCGAGGGCTCCCTGAAGCGGCTGGGCACCGACCACATCGACCTGTACTACCAGCACCGGGTGGATCCGAACACGCCGATCGAGGAGACCGCCGGCGCCGTCGCGGAGCTGATCGCCGAGGGCAAAGTGCGCGCCCTCGGCCTCTCGGAGGCCGGCCCGGACACGATCCGCCGTGCCCACGCCGTTCAGCCGGTCACCGCGGTGCAGTCGGAGTACTCCCTGTGGACGCGCGGGATCGAGCAGCGCATCCTGCCCGTCCTGCGGGAGCTGAACATTGGCCTGGTGCCGTTCTCCCCGCTCGGACGCGGCTTCCTGACGGGCACCGTCCGTTCCACTGACCAGTTCGACGCATCCGACTTCCGGCGCGACAACCCGCGCTTCTCGGGAGAGAACTTCCACCGCAATCTCGCGATTGCCGACGATGTGCAGGCCCTGGCCGCCGAGGTCGGCGCCACACCCGCACAGGTGGCCCTGGCCTGGCTGCTTGCCCAGGGCGACGGCATCGCCCCGATCCCCGGCACCAAGCGGGTCAGCCGCGTGGAGGAGAACACCACCGCCGACGGCATCACGCTGACCAGCGAGCAGATCGACAGACTCAGCAGCCTGCCGCCCGCCGCCGGGGACACCCACACCGAGGCTCAGGCGCAGATGCTCGAACGCTGATCTCGGCCCTGCCATCCGCGCCGTCGTCCGGCGCGATAGCCCCCACTTCCCAATTGGAGTAGCACCCCTTATGCGGCAACGTCAGTGTCGAAGAACGGCCTGACCCGAAGATCGTCCATCCCCTGACTTCCTACGTCACCACACTGTGAAGGACTTCCGCTCATGCAGTACGTCACCCTTAACAACGGCGTCCAGATGCCCATCCTCGGTTTCGGGGTCTACCAGATCCCCCCGGAGGACACTGAGCAGGCCGTCACCGAGGCCCTCGCCGTCGGGTACCGCCTCCTGGACACCGCCGCCGCCTACGGCAACGATGAGGCCGTCGGCCGCGCGATCAGGAACAGCGGCATCCCGCGTGAGGAGCTGTTCGTCACCACCAAGCTGTGGGTCCAGGATGCCCCGGCCGAGGACAACACCCGGCGCGCCTTCGAGACCTCCCTGGCCAAGCTGGGCCTCGACTACCTGGACCTGTACCTGATGCACCAGCCGTTCGGCGACGTGTACGGCCAGTGGCGCGCTATGGAAGCCCTGAACCGTGAGGGCCTCGCGAAGGCGATCGGTGTCGCCAACTTCTACCCCGACCGGCTGATCGACCTGATCCTCAACAACGACATCACCCCGGCGGTCAATCAGGTCGAGACCCACCCCTTCTTCCAGCGCGCCGACTACCAGGACCTCATGCGAGAGCGCGGCGTCCAGATCCAGTCCTGGGGCGGCTTTGCCGAGGGCAAGAACGACCTGTTCACCAACCCGCTCCTGGCCGGGATCGGCAAGGAGTACGACAAGTCCGTCGCCCAGGTCGTGCTGCGCTGGCTGACGCAGCGCGGCGTCGTCGCCATCCCCAAGTCCGTCCGCGCGGAGCGCATGGCCGAGAACATCGACATCTTCGACTTCGAACTCACCGACGAGCAGATGGCGGCCATCGCCACCCTCGACACCGGCAGCACCCTCTTCTTCGACCACCACGCCCCCGAGATGGTCGACTGGCTCGCCAAGCGCCGCGTCGACGCCTGACACAGCTGTACTGGCACCACCAGAACCGGCGCGGACGCCCCCACCCCTTCCAGGGCATCCGCGGCAATGGCACACAGGCCATACCCGAAGGACGCCACCCGTGACCCACCAGCAGGACAGGACTGCCCCCCTACGGCGGCGCACACTGCTACGCGGAGCCCTGTTGACCGGAGCCACCGCCATCACCGGCACCCACCTGACCGGTTGCTCCGGCTCCTCGCCCGAGCGGTCTGCCCCCGACCCGACACAGCCGTCCGCCACGGCCAGCCCGCGCGGCGGGTCGGTCCTGCTGGCCTACTTCTCCCGGCCGGGGGAGAACTACTACTACGGTCGGCGCACCAACCTCACCGTCGGCAACACCGAGGTGCTGGCCGGGATGATCAGCCGCTTCATCACCTGCGACGTCCACCGCATCGAAGCCGCCGAGCCCTACCCGGACAGCTACGACCAGACGGTCCAGCGCAACGTCCGCGAGCAGGACACCGATGCCCGGCCTGCCATCGCCGGCCGCCTTCCCTCCCTCGACCGCTACGACACGATCCTCCTGGGCAGCCCCATCTGGAACGTCCGCCCACCGATGATCATGAAGACGTTCACCGAAGCCCTCAACTTCCGAGGCAAGACCGTCATCCCGTTCACCACCCACGCCATGAGCGGACTGGGCACCGCCGAACGTGACTACGCCGCCTCCTGCACCGGCGCCACCCTCGCCCAGGGCCTGGCCGTACGCGGCGAAGAAGTCAGAGAAGCCGGCAACGACGTCCGGGCCTGGCTGAAGCAGACCGGACTGCTCGCCTGAACCGCAGCAACGCCGGCCGCAGCCCGTCCGCTCCATCCGGCGACGGCGGACCGGCGCTGGGCTGCGGAGAACCGCACTAGAACCACTGATAGCGCTCGTTGGAATCGGGCCCCCTACTCAAGGTTGACCCCACACTTGCTCAGTGGACCTCCCCACCCGCAGGGGATCGGCCCAGATGCGCGGGGGGTGGGGGGGCGGCGCGG
>NZ_JBHWBS010000188.1:0-5268 GCF_042735655.1 Streptomyces sp. NPDC059567
CACTCATGGTGAAGGCTGATCCCTTCGCCCAGCGTGGCCGGGTTGGAGATCAGGACGCCGCAGCACACAAGGTGTACCGGGCCCCGCGGCGTCGCTTCGAGCCGTGCTGCCCGCTAGGCGGACTTGCGGCTGTCTCGCGGATGTACGGCGATGTTCATGGCGCCGGAACGAAGGACCGCCAGCCTCTCGGCCAGGACCTCCTCCAGCTCCTCGCGGGTGCGCCGCTCCATGAGCATGTCCCAGTGCGTACGCGCCGGCTTGCCCTTCTTCTCCTCGGGGCCGTCCCCGTCCACCAGGAGTGCCTGGCTGCCGCAGACCTTGCACTCCCACTCCGGCGGAATTTCCGCTTCCACCGAGAAGGGCATCTCAAAACGATGGCCCTTCTCGCATGCGTACTCCACGGCCTGGCGCGGGGCCAGATCGATGCCGCGGTCGGTCTCGTAGCTGGTCACCACGAGGCGCGTGCCGCGAAGAGCTCGCTCACTCATGAATCGTGCCTCCCGGGCTTGTCGCCCACAGGACAGGTGTCGCTGTCGTCGTCATCCGGTCAACGTCCGGTCGGCGGTAAAGATTCCCGTTCCGGGTCATGCGTCGCCCGTCGTGCCGCCCCTTGTTCTACCCACCAGTGCCCGGTTTGTCACATCTGGCAGCAGATGTCACCCAGCGTCTTCACCAAAGCAGCACGCAGTAACGGTCCGCCTGGCAGGCCAAAGGCGTACACTACCGGCCTTTCACTGCCGCGTCTAAATCCGCTCCGGAACGGGGTTGCCCGCAGCCGCCACCGCACGCCGTACGGGTACCCGCGCGAGCAGCACGAAACCGGCCGCGAAGAAGATCACCAGAGAGATGATGGCATCCCGGTAGCTCCCGGTCAGCTGATACGCGAGACCGAACACGAGTGGCCCCAGCCAGCTCAGACCCCGGTCGCTCATCTCGTACGCGGAGAAGTACTCGGCCTCCTTGCCGCGCGGCACCAGATGGGAGAAGAGCGAGCGCGACAGCGCCTGGCTTCCGCCGAGGACGAGACCGATCGCCGCCGCGAGACAGAAGAACGCCACCGGCGCGCCGGCCGGCAGGAAGTACCCGGCCCCCAGAATCAGCGTCCAGACCGCCAGCGACCCGAGGATCACGCGCTTGGCGCCGTACGAACGCGCCATCCGCCCCATGCCGAGCGCTCCCACGACCGCGAGCACCTGGACCAGCAGCACCGCCGTGATCAGCGTCGTCTGCTCGAGCCCCAGCTCCTCGGAGCCGTAGATCGACGCCTGCGAGATCACGGTCTGCACGCCGTCGTTGTAGATGAGGTACGCGAGCAGGAACGACAGCGTCAGCGGGTGGCGGCGCATGTCCCGCAGCGTCGCCATCAGCTGCCGCCAGCCACCGCCGACCGCCCCCTCGCCCTGCGGCTGGACGCGCCGGTCGCGTAGCTCCCGCAGCGGCACCAGCGTGAAGGCGCCCCACCACAGCCCGGCCGAGGCCAGACAGATCCGCACCGCCGCGCCCTCCGTGAGGCCGAACGACTCGTGCCCGGAGTACAGGACCAGATTGAGGACGAGGACCAGGGCGCCCGAGGTGTAGCCGAAGGCCCAACCGCGCGAGGAGACCGCGTCCCGTTCGTCCGGCTCGGCGATCTGCGGCAGATAGGCGTTGTAGAGCACCATCGAGACCGCCAGCGAGGCGTTCGCCACGATCAGCAGGAACGCGCCGAGCAGATAGCGGTCGCCGCTGAGGAAGAACATGCCCGCCGTCGCCGCCGCGCCGGTGTACGCCGAGGCCGCGAGCAGCGGCTTCTTGCGGCCCGTACGGTCCGCCGCCGCGCCCACCAGCGGCATCACGAGGACCGCCACCAGGATCGAGACCGAGACGGCGTACGCGAAGAGCGAGCCGGCCCGCACGGGTATGCCCAGCGGGTGGACGAAGCCGTCCGCGTCCGCCGCCGCCTTCGCGACCGAGGTCAGATAGGGGCCGAGGAACACCGTCACGACGCTCGTCGAGTACACCGAGCAGGCGAAGTCGTAGAAGTACCAGCCGCGCTGCTCGCGCCTGCGGTCGGCCGGATCGGCGGTGTACTCCTCCGGCTCGGTGGTGTCGGCAGTCACGGCCGCGGCCCCCTCGTTCGTCCCCGTGGCGGAACGCGCGGTCAGACCCACGCGCCCCGAGCGGTCAGCACTGCGCGCAGCGCCTCCAGATGATCGGTCATGATGCCATCCACCCCCAGGTCGAGGAGAGAGTTCATCCGCTCCGGATCGTTGACGGTCCACACATGCACCTGGAGACCGCGGGCATGGGCCTCCCGCACGAAGCGGCGGTCGACGACCGGGATGCCGCCCTGGCTCGCGGGCACCTGCGCGGCGACCGCGCCCGCGCGCAGCGCCGCGGGGATGCCGAGCGAGCGCAGCCGCAGGCCGAGGACGCCCTTCACGCCGTACGAGGTCGCGAGCCGCGGACCCGCCAGGCGCTGTGCGCGGGCCACCCGGCTCTCGGTGAAGGAGCCCACGCAGATCCGGTCCCACGCCCCGGTCCTGCGGATCAGGTCGACCAGCGGGACCAGGGACGACTCGGCCTTCAGGTCCACGTTCCAGCGCGCCTCGGGGAACTCCTCCAGGAGCTCCTCGAAGAGCGGCAGCGGCTCCTTGCCGGCCACCCGCGCCTCGCGGACGGCGTCCCACGGAAGATCGCGGATACGGCCGGCGGCGTCCGTGACCCGGTCGAGCGTCGAGTCGTGGAAGGCGACCAGCGCACCGTCCGCGGTGGTGTGCACATCGGTCTCGAAGTAGCGGTATCCGGCGGCCGCGGCCCTGCGGAAGGCGGCCGCGGTGTTCTCCAGGCCGTCCGCCGTGCCGCCGCGATGGGCGAACGGGATGGGCGACGGGTGGTCGAGGTAGGGGTGGCGTACGCGAGTCACCGCCGCAGTATCGCCTGCTCCGGTGTCCCCGAGGCGACCACGGTGCTGCTCACGTCCTTCTCCGGGATGGCGAACCTGCGCAGGAAGAACTGCGCGAGCGGGCCGATGCTCAGTGCGTAGAGGACCGTGCCGACGCCGACCGAGCCGCCGAGCAGGAAGCCGGTGGCGACCACGGCGACCTCGATGGCCGTGCGGACCAGCCGGATCGAGCGGCCGGTGATCCGGTGCAGCCCGGTCATCAGACCGTCGCGGGGGCCGGGGCCGAAGCGAGCGGCGATGTAGAGGCCGGTCGCCGCCCCATTGAGGACGATGCCGAGGACGAGGAGCGCGATCCGCGCGGCGATTGACTCGACCTCCGGGACCAGCGCGAGCGTTCCGTCCATGGCCACGCCGATGACGAAGACGTTCGACACCGTGCCGAGCCCGGGCTTCTGCCGGATCGGGATCCACAGCAGCAGGACGGCGGCCCCGACGATGATCGAGACGACCCCGATGGTCAGTCCGGTCTTCTCGGCGAGACCTTGATGGAGGACGCCCCACGGCTCCAGGCCGAGCCCGCCGCGCACCAGGAGCGCCGAACTGATCCCGTACAGCGCCAGTCCGACATACAGCTGCGCGAGCCGACGGGTCAGATGACGACCGGTGAGCCGGCCGCGGAGGCCGGAGGCGATGGACAAGGTGGTGCCCCCCTGTGTGGTGGTAGTGGACTGACTCATGACACTCTGTGGCGGGGGATCGCATCCCAACCATGGCCAATTCGAGGAAGGTGGACTGACTTCCATGGCTCAGTGGACCTCGGCCGTCGGGCCGGCCCAGCTGGCACGGCAGCTCCAGGCGCAGCAGCCGCGCCCCGCGGGACCGGGCGCGCGCAAGCCGCCCGCCTACCGCGCGCTTGCCGACGGCATCCGCCTCCTCGTGCTCGAGGGCCGCGTGCCCGTGGCCGCCCGGCTGCCCGCCGAGCGTGAGCTCGCCGTGGCGCTCACCGTCAGCCGTACGACGGTCGCGGCCGCGTACGAGGCGCTGCGCGCCGAAGGCTTCCTGGAGTCGCGGCGCGGGGCCGGCAGCTGGACCGCCGTACCGGCCGGGAACCCGCTGCCCGCGCGTGGGCTCGAACCGCTGCCGCCGGAGTCGCTCGGCTCGATGATCGACCTCGGCTGCGCGGCGCTGCCCGCCCCCGAGCCCTGGCTGACCCGGAGCGTCCAGGGGGCCCTGGAGGAGCTGCCGCCGTACGCCCATACGCACGGGGACTACCCGGCCGGCCTGCCCGCGCTGCGGCAGATGCTCGCCGACCGGTACACCGAGCGGGGCATCCCGACCATGCCCGAGCAGATCATGGTCACCACCGGCGCGATGGGCGCCATCGACGCGATCTGCCATCTCTTCGCCGGGCGCGGCGAGCGGATCGCCGTCGAGTCGCCGTCGTACGCCAACATCCTCCAGCTCATGCGCTCGGCGGGCGCCCGGCTCGTGCCCGTCGCGATGGCCGAGGGGCTGACCGGCTGGGACCTGAACCGCTGGCGGCAGGTGCTGCGCGACGCGGCGCCGCGGCTCGCGTACGTCGTCGCCGACTTCCACAACCCGACGGGCGCCCTGGCCGACGAGGACCAGCGACGGCAGCTCGTCGACGCGGCCCGCTCGGCCGGCACGGTCCTGGTCGTCGACGAGACGATGTCCGAACTGTTCCTGGACGACGGCGTGGAGATGCCCCGGCCCGTCTGTGCCTTCGACCCGGCGGGCGCGACGGTGCTGACGGTCGGCTCGGCGAGCAAGGCGTTCTGGGCGGGCATGAGGATCGGCTGGGTGCGGGCCGCGCCCGACGTGATCCGCTCCCTGGTGGCGGCGCGGGCCTACGCGGACCTGGGCACCCCCGTCCTGGAACAGCTCGGCGTCAACTGGCTGATGCGCACCGGGGGCTGGGAGCAGGCCGTCGACATCCGCCGCGCCCAGGCCCGGGAGAACCGCGACGCGCTGGTGGCGGCGGTGCGGGCCGAGCTCCCGGAGTGGGAGTTCGAGGTGCCGCGCGGGGGACTGACGCTCTGGGTCCGCACGGGCGGCCTCTCGGGCTCGCGGATCGCGGAGGTCGGCGAGCGGGTGGGGGTACGGGTGCCCTCGGGGCCGCGGTTCGGCGTGGACGGTGCCTTCGAGGGATACGTCCGGCTGCCGTTCACGGTAGGCGGCCCGGTCGCGGAGGAAGCGGCGGCCCGTCTGGCGGCCGCGGCGCGGCTGGTGGAGTCGGGTGCGGGGGCGGGCGTGGAGCCCGCGCGGACGTTCGTGGCCTAGCTAGGGGGTGTCTTGTCGATCAGGCCGGATCGGGGAGCGGCGTCTGGTGCCGTGGATCGCAAGGCGGAGGAGGGAGGCATGGC
>NZ_JBHWBS010000189.1:0-5042 GCF_042735655.1 Streptomyces sp. NPDC059567
CCGAAGTAGGCGAGATGAACACGCGGGCCACCACCCGCAACTCGTCCCACCCCGGGGCGGCGCTACCCCGACACCCGTCGGAGTACGCCGCCCCGCCCCCGTCCTCGGCCGCTCAACGCGCGGATGCGGAGCAGCTCCCGGCGGTCTACTGGGGCCTCGCTGCGGCGAGCGGGGCCGTCATGCTCTGCGGCCCCCAAAGAGCCGAGACTCATACTGATACGCCCGGACGGCCTTGTGGTTTGGGTCGGAAAGAACCAGGCGGAGTTGCTCGACGCCCTGCCCCGGTGGTTCGGCGCCGCGACCAGAGCATGATGAGGTGTCGATTCCTCACCCCGATGAGCCGGTGAGGAGTCGGCCGTCCGCCCGCCGCACGAGAACAGGCAGGTGTCATGAAGTGTGCCGAGGTCGTGGAACTGGTGACCGAGTTCCTCGACGGTTCCATGGGCGAGCCGACCGAGCTGCGTTGTCTCGTGCACCTGGCGCGGTGCGAGGGCTGCGAGACGTATCTCGACCAGTTCCGGCAGACCGTCGAGGCTGTGGGCGCGCTGCCCGGCCCGAACTTGCCCTCCGTGGCACGCGATCAACTCCTCGGGGCGTTCCGCAGCTTGCCGCGCGACTGACGTCCGCGGCGGCCGGCTGTGAAGGTTCCTGCTGAGAGATGAACGAACGCACCCCGCGGATGTCCGCCCTTGTGCCGCTGCCCTAGGCTGGCGCTTCCAGTTGACGTCCGGCAAGGAGAGATGAATGGCGGGCCCACGCGAACTGCCCCCGGACGAGGTCCTGGTGCAGCGCCTCCGCGCCGGTGACGAGGAGACGTTCGCCTTGGTCCTCGACTCCTGGTCGGGCGGCATGCTCCGGCTCGCCATGTCGTTCGTTTCGTCCAAGGACTCCGCCGAGGAGGCCGTCCAGGACACTTGGCTGGCGGTCATCAGGGGCATCAACGGCTTCGAGGGCCGCGCGTCCCTGAAGACGTGGGTGTACCGGATTCTCGTCAATACCGCCAAGGCGCGCGGCACGAAGGAGAGCAGGATCGTCCCCTTCTCCAGCCTGCTGCCGGAGGAGGAGGGGCCGACGGTCGACGTCGAGCGCTTCCGCGCCCCCGGCGAGCGGCATGCCGGGCACTGGGTCGCCGGGCAGGAACCGCGTCCCTGGCACATCCCCGAGGACCACGTGCTGCGCGCTGAGGTCCGCGAGGTGATCGCGGGGGCGATAGACGAGCTCCCGCCCCGCCTCCGTACCGTGGTCACCCTGCGCGACGTTGCCGGGTACGGATCCGACGAGGTGTGCTCGATCCTTGAGATCTCGCCGGGGAACCAGCGTGTCCTCCTCCATCGGGGCAGGGCCCTGCTGCGCCGTAAGCTGGAGTCGTACTTGTTCGGTGCTCATGGCGTCGCGGGCGGGAGGGGACACGCGTGAACTGCAACGACTTCGTGGAGCTGGTGACCGAGTTCCTCGACGGCGCGTTGTCCGAAGCGGACGAGCGGCGCTTCATCGAGCACCTGGCGGAGTGCTCCGGGTGCGAGAACTACCTCGACCAGTTCCGTCAGACGATCGCCACCACGGGCGAACTGACCCCGGACGGCATCTCGTCGGACGCCAGGCAGAGCCTCCTCTCCGCCTTCCGGGACTGGCAGCGGGACGTGTAACGCTCGTGCGGCGTGCCCGCTCTGAACGTGCATGACTCTGCTCAGAAGACTCTTGTTCGGCGTCGTCGCCGCGCTGCCCGGTGGCGTCGTCGTTGCGCTCGCGACGAACGTGCCGTGGATCCAGTGGGCCGGGCACACGGTAGTGCTGGGAGCCGTGCTCGGCCTCCTCTTCGGCGAGCACCGGCAGAGCAACGGCTCGGCCATCTCCGTCGGTCTGCTCATCGGCCTGATCGACTGGGTGACCTGGCCCCTCACCCTCGCCCCCGTTCTTGAGGGGGACACGCCGTCGTGGTCGATCGCGGTGGCCGTGGCGCGCTTCCCCGAGCTCGTCGGCGCTGCCCTGTTCGGCGCGATCTCCGGGCTCGTGTTCCACGCCCTGTCGACCTGGCTCCCGCCGCGCCCGGCACCCCAGCGGGCCAAACCCCATGTGGTGATCGTCGGTGGTGGCTTCGGCGGGGTCGGGGCCGCGCGCGAACTGGACCGGCGGATCGGCCGTGGGCTCAACGCCCATGTGACGCTGATCAGCAACTCGAACTTCCTGCTCTTCACCCCGCTCCTCGTCGGCGTCGCCTCCAGCACGGTGGAGGCCAGGCACGTCAGCGCCCCGGTGCGTGTCGGGCTCGACCACGCCTCCTTCCTGCACGGGCGGGTGGCTTCCATCGACACGCAGGCGCGCAGCGCGTACGTCTCCGTCGGCAAGGAGGGGATGCTCCGCGTCCCGTACGACCATCTGGTCCTCGCGGTCGGCGGGGTGCCGCACTTCTTCGACCTGCCGGGAGTGGGCGAGCATGCCTTCCCGATGAAGTCCGTGGAGGATGCGACGGCGCTGCGCAGCCAGGTCCTGGGCGCGCTGGAGCGGGCCGACCTTGAGTCGGACCCGGCCGAGCAGAACCGGTTGTTGACGTTCGTGGTGGCGGGCGGTGGATTCGCCGGTACGGAGCTGGTGGCTGAACTCTTCGACCTCGTCCATGACGTGCTGCACCTCTACCCGCGCCTGCACGGGCTGCGGCCCAGGTTTGTGATCGTGCATGCGGGAGAGCGGCTGCTGCCGGAACTGTCACCTGAGCTCGGCCTCTACGCGCAACGCAAACTCGGCGGGCGGGGCATCGAGTTCCGTCTCGGCGCGCGGGTGAGCAGGGCCACCGCCGAGGACGTCACGCTGAGCTCCGGCGAGACCGTCCCCACCCGGACCCTGGCTTGGACGGCGGGCAACCGGCCGAACCCGCTGGTGCGGCAGGTGACACAGGGGGCCGAGGGGCCGGTCGCGGTGGATGCCACCTTGCGGGTCCCCGGTACACCCGGGCTGTGGGCGCTGGGTGACTGCGCGCGGATCCCCGACCCAGCGGGCGGCTTCCACCCGCCGACCGCGCAGCACGCGATCCGCGAGGGCAGGGCGTTGGCGCGGAACATCGCCGCGGTCCTAGGTGGTCGCCGTCCCGTCCCGTTCCGCTTCGGCGGGCTCGGCGTGCTCGTCTCCCTGGGGCACCGTACGGCCGCCGGCGAGATCGGCGGGCGTCGGGTCTCCGGGTTCCTCGCCTGGGTCCTGTGGCGAGGGGTCTATCTGAGCAAGCTGCCCGGTGTGGAGAAGCGCCTGCGGGTCCTCGCCGACTGGACCCTCGACCTCGTCTTCCCCAGGGACATCGCCCTCTCGACCACCTCGACCGATCCGACTGTTTCGAAGAAGGAGGACCGTCATGCGTAACGCCGGATTCGGAGCCCTGGCCGGCCTCGCGGGAGGACTGGTCTTCGGCGGGGTGATGGTGCGGATCGGATTCCTGGCTTTCTGCTGCTGGGCGCCGGTGCGGCCCTGCTCACCGGCTGGCTGGGGGGCCTGTCGCGGGCGGTGTTCTCGGACGACGTACGGCAGACGCTGGACGGACGCCTGTCCGGTGGTCGGGTGATCTCGGTCTGGCACGGCGTCATCGCCGGCCTGGCCGGAGGCGCGATCTTCACCGGGGTCATGGTCGCCGTGGCCTTCCTGCCGACCGTCGCCACCCTGGTCGGCTCGGAGTCCGGGGCCGTGGGTCTCGTCATCCATCTGCTGATCTCGCAGGTCGTAGGCGTCACGTACGCGGTCCTCTTCCGCCGACGCAGTTTCGACCCGGCCTCGGGAATCGGCTGGGGAGTGTCGTACGGCTTCCTCTGGTGGATCCTGGGCAATCTGACGCTGCTTCCCGTACTGCTCGGCGAGGCACCCCGGTGGGGCGCCGCCGCGCTGGCCGAGTCCTTTCCCTCGCTCGTCGGCCACCTCGCCTACGGCGCCGTACTCGGCCTGGTGTACCAGCGGTTGGAGGAACGGGTCGGTCCGTGGCACCAGTCCCGCAGCGAGGCGGCCGCGGCACGGGCGGCGGCGCGTCACGAGCAGACGCTGAGCGCGGCGCCCGCGCTGTGGAGCCTGACCGCGTGCGTGGCGCTGCTCATCCCGATCCTGGTGTCGTAGGGGCTGTTGGTCCGGGAGGATCCGGACAGGGGGGGGGGGGGCGGGGGGGTGGGGGGGGGGGGGTGGGGGGGGTCGTTCCCGCACCCCGGAGGCGGGGGGGCCCACTCCCCCCCCGCTCCTCGGCCTTTCGACGCGACCCGACTTCGTCAGGCGCGCTGCTTCAGCTCGGCCGCGCCGAAGGAGACGCTGAAGCGCTCGCACCAGATGGTCACCGTGGAGAACTTGTTCAGGTCGGTGCCGACGGGGATCGCGTAGTTCTGGTTGCCCTCGTTGCCCTTGAGGTCGCCGAGGTCGATGTGCTTGCCGTCGTCGAGGTTGCCGCCGCCGTCCTGGTTGACCGGCTGGTCGCTGAGCCACACGTGCAGGGCCGGGCCGTCGGAGGTGCGCAGGTTCGTCAGGCGCAGGGTGGCCTTCCCGTCGGCGAGCTGCTGGATCTCGACCGAGCCGCTGGTCTCGTGCTCGTGCGAGATGAACGCCCCGTTCGCCACCTGCGTGACCGTGCCCGGCTGCTGGCCGGCGGCCGCGGGAGGCGCCTCGTCCACACGGTCCGTGGTGAACAGCTTCCAGGGCTGGAAGAGGTACAGCCCGACGGCTGCCACGACGACGACGGCGGCGGTGGTGGTGATCCAGAGGGCGTTGCGGCGCTTGCTACGGCACATGAGGGTTTCCGTTTCTTCTCGAATGTTCGTGGGTGCGGAGGCGGCATCGGGAACTGCCTCGGCGCCCTGGGCACTGGGCATTCAGAGACAGAAAGAGCGGCGAACGTTACGGATGACCGTCCGCCGCTCCAGTCCGTCTACGACTTTCAGCAGTTCTCGGCGGGGTGCGCCTGCTCAGTAGCGGGGTGCGCCTGCTCAGCACGGGTGGCCGGGGAGCTCGTGGCTGCGGGCGCGGCCGCGCGGGCGCGGCGCAGCTCGTCGGCCTCGTCGCGGACGGCGTCGAGCCGGACTTCGAGC
>NZ_JBHWBS010000190.1:0-4820 GCF_042735655.1 Streptomyces sp. NPDC059567
GGAACCTTGTCGATCTTGTCAGTCACAACGACTGCCCTTCAGTGGTGCGTAGGGGTCAGGAGCCGCCGTTGATCTTGGCCGCGGGAATGGCGCCGCCTTCGGCGTTCCACTTCTCGAGAGCGGCTTTGTACGAGCCGTCCTCGATGATCGCGTCCACGGCTTCCTTGAGCGCGTCACGCAGACCGCTGTTCTTCTTGTCGACCGCGATACCGAAGGGGCCGGCTTCGATCTGGTCGCCGACGATCTCGAAGGCGTTTCCTCCGTCGGCCTTGAGCGACAGGTCGAGGGCCACCGGGTAGTCGTTGACTCCCGCGGCGGCGCCGCCCGCCTTCAGACGGGTCTGGGCCTCGGCATCGGTCGGGAACGCCTCGATCTGGACGGCCGGCTTCCCTGCCGCCTCGCATGCCTTCGACTGCGTCTTGACGACGTTCTCGAAGGTCGTGCCTCTCTGCACGACGGCCTTCTTGCCACAGAGGTCCGCTATGGACTTGATGTGGTGCGGGTTGCCCTTCTGGACGTACACGACGGAGCCCGCGACGAAGTAGTCGACGAAGTCCACGCCGTTGCCGGTCTTCTGGCCCTTGTCGTCCAGACCGTCCTGACGGGCCTTGGTGTCGGTCATCGACGACATGACGATGTCCTGTCGCCCGGAGTTGAGGGAGGTGATGAGGCTGTCGAACGTACCGCTGGTGAAGACGAACTTGACGCCGAGCTGCTTGCCGAGAGCGTCGGCGATGTCCGGGTCGACGCCGACGATCTTTCCGTTCTCGATGAACTCCATCGGGGCGTAGGCGGCGTCCGTACCGACCTTGATGACGCCGGCGTCCTGGTACTTCTTCGGGAGCTTGGCGAACAGGGGAGCGTCGCTCCGTGCGCCACCGGCCTGAGGGCCGCCGGAGTTCTGGCCGGTGGCGGTCTGGTCGCCGCAGGCCCCCAGCAGCAGCGTGGCTGTCGTCGCGGTCAGGGCAGCGGCGATCGCCTGACGGATCGGAATGCGTGCGGGCATGGGCGTGCTCCCTCTCGGGGGTGGGTGTGGTGTGAAGAAGGCCGGGACGGCGCCCGGTGGCTCGGTCTGCGGAGGTCGTGCGCGGGTCCCGGTCAGATGGGGGTCGTGCCCGGAGTCCTGGTCAGTCGGGGGTCGTGCGCGGGGTCCCGGTCATTCGGGGTCGTTCCGGTGGCACGGTCGGCCGGGTCGTGCGCAGTGGCTCACCCGGCGGGGCGCGACCGGCGGCCGGGGCCGGGTGGGGTCGTGACCGGTGGCTCAGTCGACGACGCGCAGCCGGGTGACGCCCAGGTCGAGCGCCCCTCGGACATGGCCGTTCGGCGCGGTCGCGGTCTGCTGAAGGAAGCGGACGACCTCGGTCGTGATGACCTCGCCCGGAAGGACGTTGGGGATGCCGGGCGGGTACGCGGCCAGCGTGTCCGCGGAGATCCGTCCGACGGCCTCCTCCGCGGCCAGCACCCGGGTCGGGCTCAGGAACGCCTCGCGGGCGGTGAGCTTGGCGGGGCCGGGGGTCGGCAGCTGCAGCATGGCCGCATGCTCGGCGTCGGATCCCGTGAGCGGGGAGGGCAGGGTGTGCAGCGCTTCGAGGAACCGGTCGGTGTCGGGGACGAACCCCGCGCCGATGACGGCGACGATCGCCGCGTCGGTCGCCACTTCGACCATGATCTGGTGGTCGAGGAAGAGCCGCCGCCTGGCTTCGTGTCCCGTGATCCCGCCGGCCCGGGTGTCGAGCGCGATCCGTAGTGGATCGGCGCGGACGATGTCGGGGAAGGCGTGGAATCCGTCGCTCACGACCCCGAAGCGGCCCAGCGCGCGCACGACGCTCCGCACCCTGTCCGCGGCCTCGACCGACCCTGCTGTCGCGTCGGCGTCGGTGACCAGGCTCCTGCGGGCAAGATCCAGCGACGCGGTCAGCAGGGCACTCGCGCTCGTGGACTGCACCAGCCGGAACGCCCGGTCCACGAGCGGTTCGAGGCGGTCCGCGAACGGGCCTTCGGCCACGTGCAGCATCGCCGACTGCGTCAGACTGCCGCCGAGCTTGTGCGTACTCGACGTCACGATGTCCGCGCCCAGGGACAGCGCACCCGCGGGGAGCGCGGGGTGGAAGCCGAAGTGGGAACCCCATGCTTCGTCGACGATGAGGGGAACGCTGGCGGCATGGGCGGTCTCCGCGATGGCGCGCACATCGGCGACCGCGCCGAAGTAGCTCGGGGAGACGATGTACACGGCGGCCGCGTCCGGCGTCCGCTCCAGAGCCGCCGCCACGTCCGCGGCGGTCACGCCGTGGGCGATGCCCTGCTCGGGGTCGACGGAAGGCTGGACGAAGACCGCGTCCATGCCCGAGAGCACCAGCCCGTCGATCACGCTGGAGTGCACACTGCGCTGCACGACGAGCGTCCGGCCCAGCGCGGGGGCCACCATCGAGGCGATCTGATTGCCCTGCGAAGCGCCGTTGGTGAGGAACCAGGTGCGCCGGGCGCCCCAGGCTTCGGCGGCCAGGGCCCGCGCCTTGTCGAGCGGGGTGTCCGGGCCGAGGTCGATACCGTCGAGCAGCGGCGGGAAGTCCAGGGCCGTGATCCGCGAACCGAAGAACCCGGCGAGGTCCGATCCAGGGGCTGCGGAATGGCCGGGGACGTTCAGCCTCAGCCAGTCCCGTCCCGCGTGGGCGAGCACTGCCTCGGCGTAGGGGGCGGACAGCTGGCCGGAGCCGGGATCGGTGGGGGAGTGGGTGCGGTGTTCGGTCGTTCGCGTGTTCACCCCGGGAGCGTGACATGGCTCCAGTCATTGAGGAACGGTGGACTTTTCGTGACCCCTCCATAGGATCTCTATATGCTCGACGTGAGACATCTGCAGGTACTCCGCTCCATCGCGCAGGAGGGTTCGCTCGCCGCGGCCGGACGCGCACTGCACTACAGCCAGCCCACGATCACCCACCACCTGGCATCCCTGGAAGCGCACTTCAACGCCCAGCTCGTCCAGCGTGGACCGCGAGGCGCCACCCTGACCGAGCTCGGCGAAGCCCTGCTGCCGCACGCCGAGGCCGTACTCGAACGCCTGCGTCACGCCGAGCTGGAGGTGCGGAACCTCGCCGAGCGCGGCATGCGCACCATCCACATCGGTACGTTTCCCACGGCCGGGGCCCTGCTGCTGGCGCCGGCGGTCAAACGCCTCCACCAGCAAGGCGTCCACATCTCGCTCACCGAAGGCGAACTGCCGCTGCTCCTACGCGGGCTGCGTGCCAGGGAGCTACAGGCCGCTCTCGTCTTCTCCCAGCCCGGAGACCGCCTCAACCTCGAGGAGGAGGTCGAGGTCCACCCGCTGCTGTCCGATCCGCTGCTCCTGGTCATGCCGCCGGACCACCCGTGCGCGAAGCTGGACCAGGTTCCTCTCGCCGAGCTGCGCGACACCGCATGGGTGGGCGCCGCCGACCCGCACGACCCGTGCGACCGCGTGCTGGCATGGGCATGCGGCCAGGAGGGCTTCGAGCCCCTGCATGCGATGCGCACCGACGACTACGCCGTGGTCCAGGGCCTCGTGGCGGCGGGGACGGGCGTGGCCCTCATCCCTCGACTCGCCCTGGGAGCACCACGCCCCGACCTGGTCGTACGCCCCCTGGCCGGACCGGTCCTCGCCCGGGAGATCAGCGTCGCCGTTCTCCGCTCGACCTCGGCCAGCGCCGCCCAGGAGTTGATCTCGGCCCTGCTGGAACAGGCAGCGCTGATCACGGACCGCTGGGCCACGACCTGACCGCGACGTCGTGGCACCGCAGCCCGTCGGCTCCGCAGGTGCGGGCTGTGCCGGTGATGGCCGGTAGCGTCGCGGGCATGGGCTTCACCAGCGCCTGGGCGATCCCTTCCCGACGTGCCGGTCGACGCGGATCCCGAAGTGGCGCAGGCTGCAGCCGCCGCCATGGCGACGGAGTTCGCTCGCGACTTCCACGGAGTCACCGTCGAGGTGACGTGGGAGCCACAGCGGGAACCCGGGTCCTGGAGCGGCCTTGTCACTCTCGTCCCTCAAGGCGAGCCGGGACCCGGTCCCGGTGCGGGGCGTGGACATCGCGAGGGCCATCGGGGAGAAGACGCCGCCTCGTGACGCCAGTGCCGCGGGTTTGAGATCCGTCGCTATCGTGCCCCCGTGACTGGCTCCACGCAGCGTCCGCTGCTGTTTCTCGATGTCGACGGACCGCTCATCCCGTTCGGCGCGCCGTCCGGGCAGTATCCGACGTACGCCACAGGACTCGATGCGCTCGACGCTGATGCGAATCCGCTCCTGAGCAGGATCGATCCCGACCACGGGCGTCGGCTGGCGGCGCTGCCGTGTGAGGTGGTCTGGGCCACGACGTGGATAGGTGACGCGAACGAGTGCATCTGCCCCATCATCGGTCTGCCGCGGCTGGCCGTGGTGGCCTGGCCGGAGCCGTCCGAGTTCGATGCACAGGACGAGCGGAACGGACTGCACTGGAAGACCCGCCCCCTCGTCGAATGGGCGTCGGGGCGCCCGTTCGCCTGGGTCGACGACGAGATCACCGACACTGATCGAGCCTGGGTCGCCGCCCGTCACCAGGGACGCGCCCTGCTCCATCGCGTGGAGCCCCGCCGTGGCCTCACCGAAGGCGACTACGCCGTTCTCGACTCGTGGCTGCGGCAGCCGTCCTGAATCGAGAACGACCCGGCCGTGCGCCGACCTCGTCGCCCGAACGACGTCGGGGGGGGCGCCCCCCCCCCACCCCCGCCGGGCGCCGCCCCCCCCCCCACCGCCACCACGTGGCCTCGCGCGTGGGGGGGGGCCACACCCCCCCCGAGGGGCGGGCGCCCCC
>NZ_JBHWBS010000191.1:0-4803 GCF_042735655.1 Streptomyces sp. NPDC059567
GCCCCCCCCCCCGCGGCCCCCCCCCCACGCTGCTGTTCGGTGGGGATCAACCGCAGTGGTCGGCCCCGTAGTTGGTGCCGGTCGCCGTCGGTCGGTCTCGTCGTGTGCGCCGGGTCAGACCTTCGCGGACTTCACCGCCGGGCGGCGGCTCGCGATGACCTTCCGTGCCAGCGCGCGCGGGCTGGTCAGGAAGCCGTAGCCCCAGGACATGTGCATCGTCGCGAGGGCCACCGGGATCTGCAGGCGGGCCTTCGGCGGGAGGCCCTTGCCCGCCGGGATCGAGCCCGCGGTGATCGCGGCGAGGTAGCCGACCGGGATCACGAAGCCGAGGGGCGTGAGCGCCACGCCCACGACCAGACCGGCGGCGATCGCGCAGACGGCGGTCGGCGGGGCGAGGTAGCGCAGGTTGATGGAGCCCTGGTGGTAGCGGGCCACGACGTGGCGCCACCGGCCGTAGTCCTTGTACTGCTTCGCCAGCGCGCGGACGCTCGGGCGGGGCCGGTACTGGACGCGCAGCTCGGGCGAGAACCAGATCAGGCCGCCCGCCTCGCGGATACGGAAGTTCAGCTCCCAGTCCTGGGCGCGGATGAACTCCACGTTGTAGCCGTCCTGCTGCTCCAGGGCCTCGCGGCGGAAGACACCCAGATACACGGTCTCGGCCGGGCCCGCCTGGCCGCCGGTGTGGAACGCCGCGTTGCCGACGCCGATCTTCGAGGTCATCGCGGCGGCGACCGCGTCCTCCCAGTCGTTCTCGCCCTCGGCGTGCATGATGCCGCCGACGTTCTGCGCGCCGGTCTCCTCCAGGAGGCGGACCGCGGTCGCGATGTAGTTCGGCGACAGCATCCCGTGGCCGTCGACACGTACCACGATCGGGTGACGGGATGCCTTGATCGCCGCGTTGAGGGCGGCGGGCGTCCGGCCCGTGGGGTTCGGCACGGTGTGGACCCGGGGGTCCTCCCGTACGAGCTCGGCGGCGATCTCGTCCGTACGGTCCGTGGACGGGCCGAGCGCGATCACCACCTCCATCTCGCCGTCGTACTCCTGCTCGAGGATGTGACGGACCGAGTTGCGCAGGTGCCGCTCCTCGTTGAGGACCGGCATGATCACGGAGACGGGGGGCAGGGCGGCGGGCATGGCGTTCATATTGCCCGCCACGTTACCGCGAACGGGGGACACGAAGCGCGTCACGGGGGCGGGTGCCCGAGGTCGCTGATCGTATGGGCCTACCGTGCTCACGGTCCCCTCGTCCCACCCGCGGAGGTGTCCCCCGGTGCCCACACCGCCCCGCACGCCCCGTCCTCGACCGGCCGCCGCCCGTTCCGTACCGGCTCGCCGCGTCAGACGGGTCCGACGGGTCCGGAGGCCACGGTGGGGGATGCGGATCGCGACGACCCTCTCCGTCCTCGTCCTCGGCGCGGGCGGCATCGGCCACGCGATGGTGACCGGTCTGGACACCGGGATCGACCGGGTCGATCCCTTCAAGGACATGAAGAACCGCCCCCAGGCCGGACACGGCATGAACGTGCTGGTCGTGGGCACGGACGGGCGGGACGGGATCACGGAGAAGGAGCGGAGGGAGTACCGCCTCGGCGGCAACCCCTGTCGCTGCACCGACACCGTGATGCTCGTCCACATCTCCGAGGACCGGGAGCGGGCGAGCGTGGTGAGCCTGCCCCGTGACTCGTACGCCGAGATGCCCGAGCACGTCGACGCGACCACCGGCCGGCGGCACCAGGCGCACCCGGTGAAGTTGAACGCCGCGTACGCCGAGGGCGGGCCCGGGCTGACGGTGCGGACCGTCGAGAGGATGACGGGCGTCAAGATCGACCACTATCTGGAGGTCGATTTCACCAGCTTCATGAAGACGGTGGACGCGGTCGGCGGGGTGCAGATCTGTACGGCGCGGCCGCTGAAGGACTCGTACACCGGGCTGGACCTGCCGGCCGGACCGCACGAGATGACGGGCGGGCAGGCGCTGCAGTACGTACGTGCCCGCCATGTCGACGGGGCGGCCGACATCAGCCGGATGCAGCGCCAGCAGCGGTTCCTGGCGGCGCTGGTCGACCGGATGACCAGCAGCGGGGTGCTGCTCAACCCGGTGCGGTTCCGCGAGGTCGCCACGACGATGCTGAACTCGGTGCGGGCGGACGCCGGATTCGGTACGGAGCAGATCCTGGCCCTCTCGAAGGCGATGCGGGGCTTCACTCCGGCGTCCTCGGAGTTCGTCTCGGTGCCGATCGGGGACGTGAGCTTCCGGGTGAAGGGCATCGGCTCGACGGTGAAGTGGGACGCGCCCAGGGCGCAGAAGCTGTTCCAGGCGCTGCGCGACGACCGGCCCCTCGCCGCGCAGAAGGCGGTGGCGAAGGGCGGGCCGAAGGCGGCGGTGGTGGATGTGGCGCCGAAGACGATCCGGGTGCAGGTCTACAACGCGACGCGGACGGCCGGTCAGGGCCGGAAGGCGGACGACGCGCTGCGGGCGACGGGGTTCAACACGACGCGCGCGCCGCGGACCGGGGGCGGTGCCCCTCGCCCGCGCACGGTGGTGGAGTACGACCCGCGCTGGGACCGCTCGGCGAAGTCCCTGGCGGTGGCGCTGCCAGGGGCGGAGCTGAAGGCGGTCAAGGGCCGGGGCGGGACGCTGCGGGTCTTCGTGGGCGCGGACTACAAGGGGGTCACTCCGGTGCGGCCGGAGGAGCCGGCGAAGGGTCCGTTCGTGGCGGTGAAGGGGGACGAGGTGGTGTGCCCGTAGCGCGGTCGTGGCGCGGCGGCGGAGCGGACGCGTCCGCCGGGGCGCCGTTGCCTCGCGCCCGCCCCGGGCGTCAGTCCTCGTAGCCCTCCGCCGCGCGGCGCTCCCGCAGCTCCATGATCGCGCGGCGGCGGGCCAGTCGGTGGGTGCGGCGGATCTGGGCCTCCTGGTAGCGGCGCTTGTCCCGCTCGGTCTCCGGGAGCACCGGCGGGACCGGGCGCGGCTTGCCGTCGCCGTCGACCGCCGCGAAGACCAGATAGGCCGAGCCGACCTGCTGGGCGGGGGTGGACTCGTTCCAGCGCTCGGCCATGACGCGGACGCCGACCTCCATCGAGGAGCGGCCGGTCCAGTTCACCTGGGCCTTCACATGGAGCAGGTCCCCGACCCGTACCGGCTCCAGGAACGCCATCTCGTCCATGGAGGCGGTCACGGCCGGACCGCCCGAGTGCCGCCCCGCGACGGCGCCCGCCGCGTCGTCCACCAGCTTCATGATCACGCCGCCGTGCACCGTACCCAGGAGGTTCGTGTCATGGCTGGTCATGATGTGGCTGAGCGTGGTGCGGGACGCGGAGGTGGGCTTGCCCGGAATGTCGCCCTGCGGGCGGTCCGTGCGCTGGGCCTGATCTGTCATGCCCTCCACCTTATGCCGGGTCCCGGACTCGTCCTCATTGCATCAGCTTGGCAACAGCGCCGCCCCGATTCCCCACCCGCCCTGTCGGCGCTCGGGAGGCGGCCTGCAGACTGTCCGCATGAATGACTGGCCCGATGACGGCGGATACGGCCGCGGCAGCTCGAGCTCTCAGCCCGAGGGAGCCCGCCGGATGCGCCATGTGCAGCGCCCGCAGGTGCCCCAGCAGCCGCCGCAGTACGACCCCGGTTACGGCCAGGGTCAACCGCGGCAGGGCTCCGGGTACGACAGCGGCTACAACACCGGGCAGGTGTACGGGCAGCGGAACTACGGCGGCGGGCAGCAGCCGCCCGTCGCTCCGCCGCAGCCGGGCCAGGGGTACCCCGGTTCGCCGGGCCGTCCGGCCCCGGACTGGCGCCGCCGGGTCAAGGTCGGCTCGATCGTCCTGGTCGTCGCCGTGCTGGCCTGGGGCATCGGCACCTACGCCTGGGCCAGCAGCCAGATGCGCAACGAGGTCGATCTGGCCAAGGTCATCGAGCGGCCGGCCGAGGGCGACTGCACGACGTATCTGATCGTCGGCTCCGACAGCCGTGAGGGCATGTCGGCCGAGGAGAAGAAGAAGCTGCACACCGGTTCCGCCGAGGGCAAGCGGACCGACTCGATGATGATCCTCGCGGCCTGTTCCAGCGGGAACACGATGGTCTCGCTCCCCCGTGACTCGTGGGTGACGATCCCCTCGTTCGTCGGCTCGGAGTCCGGGAAGAAGTTCGGGGCGCGCGGTGGCTCCAAGCTGAACGCGGCGTACGCGATGGACGGCCCGGAGCTCCTGGTCCGCACGGTCGAGTTCAACACCGGGCTGCGCATCGACCACTACGCGGAGATCGGCTTCGCCGGCTTCGCGAACATCGTGGACGCGCTCGGCGGCGTCGACCTGAACATCGAGAAGGGCTTCAAGGACAAGAAGTCCGGCGCCGACTTCCAGGCGGGCGAGCAGACCCTCAACGGCGAGCAGGCCCTCGCGTTCGTCCGTACCCGGTACGCGTTCGCCGAGTCGGACCTGGCGCGGACGAAGAACCAGCAGAAGTTCCTCTCCGCCCTGGCCAACCAGGCGGCGACGCCGGGCACGATCCTCAACCCGTTCAAGCTCTACCCGACGCTGGGCGCCGGCCTGGACACGCTGATCGTCGACAAGGACATGTCGCTGTACGACCTCGGCAAGATGTTCTTCGCGATGAAGGGCATCAGCGGCGGCGACGGCAAGTCGATGAACATCCCGATCTCGGGCAGCGCGCCGCAGGGCTCGCTGAAGTGGGACATGCCGAAGGTGAAGCAGCTGGTGCAGCAGATCCAGAACGACGAGCCGGTCACGGTGACGTCGGACCGCTGACGCACGGACAGAAGGAAGGGGCACCCCGTGGCGGGGTGCCCC
>NZ_JBHWBS010000192.1:0-2476 GCF_042735655.1 Streptomyces sp. NPDC059567
TGAGGACAAGCCCTCGGCCTATTAGTACCGGTCAGCTCCACCCATTACTGGGCTTCCACATCCGGCCTATCAACCCAGTCGTCTACTGGGAGCCTTACCCTCTCAAGGAGGTGGGAATACTCATCTCGAAGCAGGCTTCCCGCTTAGATGCTTTCAGCGGTTATCCCTCCCGAACGTAGCCAACCAGCCATGCCCTTGGCAGGACAACTGGCACACCAGAGGTTCGTCCGTCCCGGTCCTCTCGTACTAGGGACAGCCCTTCTCAATATTCCTACGCGCGCAGCGGATAGGGACCGAACTGTCTCACGACGTTCTAAACCCAGCTCGCGTACCGCTTTAATGGGCGAACAGCCCAACCCTTGGGACCGACTCCAGCCCCAGGATGCGACGAGCCGACATCGAGGTGCCAAACCATCCCGTCGATATGGACTCTTGGGGAAGATCAGCCTGTTATCCCCGGGGTACCTTTTATCCGTTGAGCGACGGCGCTTCCACAAGCCACCGCCGGATCACTAGTCCCGACTTTCGTCCCTGCTCGACCCGTCGGTCTCACAGTCAAGCTCCCTTGTGCACTTACACTCAACACCTGATTGCCAACCAGGCTGAGGGAACCTTTGGGCGCCTCCGTTACCCTTTGGGAGGCAACCGCCCCAGTTAAACTACCCATCAGACACTGTCCCTGATCCGGATCACGGACCGAGGTTAGACATCCAGCACGACCAGAGTGGTATTTCAACGGCGACTCCACCATGACTGGCGTCACGGCTTCAAAGTCTCCCACCTATCCTACACAAGCCGAACCGAACACCAATATCAAACTGTAGTAAAGGTCCCGGGGTCTTTCCGTCCTGCTGCGCGAAACGAGCATCTTTACTCGTAGTGCAATTTCACCGGGCCTATGGTTGAGACAGTCGAGAAGTCGTTACGCCATTCGTGCAGGTCGGAACTTACCCGACAAGGAATTTCGCTACCTTAGGATGGTTATAGTTACCACCGCCGTTTACTGGCGCTTAAGTTCTCAGCTTCGCAACCCCGAAAGGTCACTAACCGGTCCCCTTAACGTTCCAGCACCGGGCAGGCGTCAGTCCGTATACATCGCCTTACGGCTTCGCACGGACCTGTGTTTTTAGTAAACAGTCGCTTCTCGCTGGTCTCTGCGGCCACCCCCAGCTCACGGAGTAAATCCGATCACCAGTGATGGCCCCCCTTCTCCCGAAGTTACGGGGGCATTTTGCCGAGTTCCTTAACCATAGTTCACCCGAACGCCTCGGTATTCTCTACCTGACCACCTGAGTCGGTTTAGGGTACGGGCCGCCATGAAACTCGCTAGAGGCTTTTCTCGACAGCATAGGATCATCCACTTCACCACAATCGGCTCGGCATCAGGTCTCAGCCTTAATGTGTGACGGATTTGCCTATCACACGGCCTACACCCTTACCCCGGGACAACCACCGCCCGGGCTGGACTACCTTCCTGCGTCACCCCATCGCTTACCTACTACCACCTTGGTTCGCCGGCTCCACCACTTTCCTTTCCCCGAAGGGTCCGGAACGGCTTCACGGGCTTAGCATTAATGGGCTCGATATTGGGCGTTTCAAAGCGGGTACCGGAATATCAACCGGTTGTCCATCGACTACGCCTGTCGGCCTCGCCTTAGGTCCCGACTTACCCTGGGCAGATCAGCTTGACCCAGGAACCCTTAGTCAATCGGCGCACACGTTTCTCACGTGTGTATCGCTACTCATGCCTGCATTCTCACTCGTGAACCGTCCACAACTCGCTTCCGCGGCTGCTTCACCCGGCACACGACGCTCCCCTACCCATCACAGCACCCGTTGGGGCTTATTGCTGCAATGACACGACTTCGGCGGTACGCTTGAGCCCCGCTACATTGTCGGCGCGGAATCACTTGACCAGTGAGCTATTACGCACTCTTTCAAGGGTGGCTGCTTCTAAGCCAACCTCCTGGTTGTCTCTGCGACTCCACATCCTTTCCCACTTAGCGTACGCTTAGGGGCCTTAGTCGATGCTCTGGGCTGTTTCCCTCTCGACCATGGAGCTTATCCCCCACAGTCTCACTGCCGTGCTCTCACTTACCGGCATTCGGAGTTTGGCTAAGGTCAGTAACCCGGTAGGGCCCATCGCCTATCCAGTGCTCTACCTCCGGCAAGAAACACACGACGCTGCACCTAAATGCATTTCGGGGAGAACCAGCTATCACGGAGTTTGATTGGCCTTTCACCCCTAACCACAGGTCATCCCCCAGGTTTTCAACCCTGGTGGGTTCGGTCCTCCACGAAGTCTTACCTCCGCTTCAACCTGCCCATGGCTAGATCACTCCGCTTCGGGTCTTGAGCGTGCTACTGAATCGCCCTATTCGGACTCGCTTTCGCTACGGCTTCCCCACACGGGTTAACCTCGCAACACACCGCAAACTCGCAGGCTCATTCTTCAAAAGGCACGCAGTCACGACCT
>NZ_JBHWBS010000193.1:0-4308 GCF_042735655.1 Streptomyces sp. NPDC059567
GACCTGCTCGTCGGTCACCGGCTCGTCGGTGAAGGTGTTGGCGGTGCGGGCCTCACGGAAAAGGAGGTCCTGGGCGGCGGGGTCAAGAGCGAGGGGGGACGTGGTCATGACCGGCTCCATCCGTTCAGCGTCGACAATTTCAACGTTGAGATAAAAACACCGATGCTCGGTCAACGTCAAGTGAGTCAACGTTGAGATATTCTTGGAGTGAGGCAGGAACAACCGAGGAGGACACTTCATGGGCGACGTGGAGCGGGACGGAGCGGACGCCGACGCCGTGGACGGCATCATCGGGCAGTGGGTCGAGGAGCGCCCCGACCTGACCGAGGCGCTCTGGCCCGTGGAGGTGCTCGGCCGGCTCCAGCGTCTCGGCGTGGTGCTGGAGAAGGAGTTCCGCGCCTTCGCCGCCGAACGCAACCTGGAACTGGGCGAGTTCGACGTCCTCAGCACCCTGCAGCGGTCGGGTCCTCCGTATGAACTGACCGCCGGGGTCTTCCGCAAGGCGTCCATGGTCACCTCCGGGGCGATCACCAACCGCATCGACCGCATGGAGGCCAAGGGGCTCGTCGAGCGCATCCGGGACACCGAGGACCGCCGCTCGGTGAAGATCCGTCTCACCGAACGCGGCCACGAGATCACCCGCGCCTACATGAAGGACCACCTCCTCAACGAGGCCCGCATGTTGGAGCTCTTCGACCGGGAGGAGTGCGACGAGCTGGCGGGGAAGCTGAGGCGCCTGCTGCTCGCACTCGGGGACACGTCGATCGGCTGACGGCCGCGGCCCACCGGTCTCCTGATGCCGGTTGAATGGGCGGTGTGACGACGAACGATGTGGGAGGGCGGGCCATGAAACGAGAAGGCCGACGACGTGGGCCTCTGGTGGCGGGCGCGGTGATCGTGGCGATCGCCCTGGCGGCGGTCGGGCTCTATTGGTTCCAGCCCTGGAAGCTGTGGCAGGACGAGACCGTGCGCGAAGCGCTCCCGACGGCGGCCCCGGATGCGGGGGCGGGGGCTCCGTCCTCCTCCGCGTCGGAAGGGCCGCGGACGGTCGCGCGGGGGAACCTGATCAGCCACGAGCACGCGACTTCGGGCACGGTGAAGCTCATCCGTCTCCCCGACGGAACGCACACCGTGCGGCTGGAGGGCCTGGAGACCAGCAATGGCCCGGACCTGCGCGTCTGGCTGACCGACGCGCCGGTCAAGGAGGGGGTGGCCGGCTGGCGTGTCTTCGACGACGGCAAGTACCTCAGCCTCGGCAAGCTGAAGGGCAACAAGGGCGACCAGAACTACGCCGTCCCGGCGGGCGTCGATCCGTCCGGCTTCAGCAGCGTCACCATCTGGTGCGACCGCTTCGACGTCTCGTTCGGAGCCGCGCGCCTGGCCTAGGGGGGTGTCCGACTGATCAGGGCCTACGCCGCCGGGTCCGCGGCCCTCATCCGCGGGCAGCGGAGTGCGGCGGCGGAGGCCGTGATCGTGATCGGTCAGGGGAATACGTGCTCGATTCCTGTCGTTTTGGCAGCTGACACGACCTTTGTCGATGCCGCGACGCCGATGGGCCGAGCGGGTCGAGCGACCCTTCGGATGGCCATGGACAGAGCCCGAAGCACCCGCCGCGCCATAGCCGCGACCTTCGTCGCCGTGCTCGCCGCGCTCGTCGGCTGTTCGGCAGCCGGGGGCGGCGGTGGCGCGGCCAGTACGTCCGTCACGTCCGGACCCGCCCCTGGCACGACGCCGGTGGTCTCCGTGCCCACCTCGCCCGCGGCGACCGTGACGCCCTCGTCGCAGGCGCCCGAGCCGGACCCCGGCAAGCGGTCCCGGAACGCCGAGATGGCCATACCGTCGATCGGGGTCCGGGAGCTGACCGTCGTGCCGTACGAGGGCACGACCGACGACCCGGCCGGGACCCGGATACAGGACCGTGGCGTGGCCGCCAGCCCGTACGGCGAGCGGGGCGGCGTCGGCCCGGGCGAGATCGGCAACTATCTCGTGACCGCCCACCGGCTCTCGGCCGGCGGGCCCATGCACGACCTGCCCGCGGTCGACGTGGGCGACAAGGTCCTCGTCACCTTCGGGGACACCGTCTACGAGTACACGATCACCGAGACGCGGACGACCTCCTTCCGCTCCGCCGCCTCCCTCGCCGAGCAGCGCGCCGCGGTTCCCGGCGAGCCCGGCGAGAAGCCCACCCGCGCCATGATCACCCTCTCCACCTGTGCCACGCCGGAGGATGACGCGGCGGGCAACTTCTGGCGGGACGCCCAGGGCAACCCCGAGCACCGCATCGACAAGATAGGCGTCCTGTCGGCGACCCGGACCGCCTAGGGCGTGTCCCCGGCACGTTCTACGCCTTGCGGTACAAGGCCGTGAGCAGTTCGATCACGCCCTGCGTCGCGGGATGCGGATCGTCCCGCCACCAGGCGAGCCGGACGGCGATCGGCTCCGCGTCCCGCACCGGCCGGTATACGACGCCGGGGCGTGCGTACTGACGGGCGGTGGCCTCCGCGGTCATGCCGACGCGGCGGCCGGTGGAGATCGCGGTGAGCCAGTCGTCGACGTCGTGCGTCTCCTCGGTCGCCGGACGTGAGTCCGCCGGCCACAGCTCCGGTGTCGTCGTGCCGGTCCGCCGCTCGATCAGCAGGGTGTGGCCGCTGAGGTCGGCGAGCCGGACCGAGCGGCGCCCGGCCAGGGGGTCGTCGGCGGCCATGGCGCACAGCCGCCGCTCCAGACCCACGATCGCCGAGTCGAACCGGCGGTCCTCCAGGGGCCTGCGCACCACCGCCAGATCGCAGGAGCCTTCGGCGAGCCCGGCGGTGGCGGAGTTGACGCGGACCAGGCTCAGCTCCGTCGCGGGGTGCGCGGCGGCCCAACGACGCTGGAAGGTCGGAGTGTGGCGACCGAGCGCCGACCAGGCGTATCCGATCCGGAGGACGTGATGACCGGAGGTGGCCTCCCGCACCAGGGCGTCCGCCTCGGCGAGCACCCGCCGCGCGTGTGCCACCACCCGCAGCCCGGTGGCCGTCGGGGTCACCGAACGGGAAGTCCGCCGCAACAGCCGTACCCCCAGGGCCCGTTCGAGGGAGGCCAGCGTCCGGGAGGCGGCGGCCTGGGAGACCCCCAGGGCGAGGGCGGCATCGGTGAAGGTCCCCTCGTCGACGATCGCGACGAGACAGCGCAGCTGCCGCAGCTCCATATCCATGACTCAAGCGTATAGATGAGATGCGGTCATGCATTTTGCGCAAGGACCTCCACCGAGCACGATCACGCCATGCACGCAGCCCACGGATCCGCGGGAGCGGTACCGGACCGGACCGCCCCGGTGACGCCCGCCCTGGTGACGCCCGACCGCCCTCCCCGCCGAACGTCCCCCGCCGGCGTGGCCGCCATGCTCGGCAGCGGCCTGTCCACCCAGATAGGCGCCGCCGCCGGCTCCCTCGCCTTTCCCGTCCTCGGCCCCGTCGGCGTCGTCGCCGTCCGCCAGTACGTCGCCGCCCTCGTCCTGCTGGCCGTCGGCCGCCCGCGGCTGCGGAGCTTCACCCGGCGGCAGTGGCGACCCGTGATCCTGCTGGCCGTCGTCTTCGGCACGATGAACCTGTCCCTCTACAGCGCCATCGACCGCATCGGCCTGGGACTGGCGGTGACCCTGGAGTTCCTCGGTCCGCTCGCCATCGCCCTGGCCGCCACCCGCCGCCGGGTGGACGCCTGTTGCGCGGTCCTCGCGACGGCCGGGGTCGTCACCCTCATGCGCCCGCAGCCCTCCACCGACTACGTCGGCATGGGCCTCGGCCTGCTGGCCGCCGTCTGCTGGGCCTCGTACATCCTGCTCAACCGCACCGTCGGCCGGAGAGTCCTGGGAGCGCAGGGCAGTGCGGCCGCGGCGCTGCTCTCGGCCCTGATGTTCCTGCCCGTCGGGATCGTCGTCGTCCTGCGCCACCCGCCGACGGCCGCGTCCCTCGCGTACGCCGTCGCCGCCGGTGTCCTCGCCTCGGCCGTCCCGTACCTCGCGGACCTCTTCACCCTGCGCCGTGTACCGGCCCCGGCCTTCGGGCTGTTCATGAGCGTCAACCCCGTCCTCGCGGCCCTCGTCGGCTTGATCGGGCTCGGGCAGAGCCTGGGCGCGCTCGACGGGGCCGCCATCGGAGCGGTCGTCGCCGCGAACGTGCTGAGCATCGCCACGGCACGTCGCTGACCGAGCCCCTCAGTCCGGACCCCTAGGGGGTGTCTTGTCGATCAGGCCGGGCTCGCGGCGTCTGGCACCGCTCCCCCAAGCTCTTCGAGCAGGGGGTACCCCCAGCCGCGTTGTCGTCGGTC
>NZ_JBHWBS010000194.1:0-4115 GCF_042735655.1 Streptomyces sp. NPDC059567
CTCCTGGTCTCTGCGGCCTCTGACCTCGCGGCCCAGGAAGAGCGCGAACACCGGAGGCTGCTGCTGGAGCAGCTCGAGCCGTCCGCCGTCCGCCTCGGCGAGGTCCCGGGCGACGGCGAGTCCGATGCCGGTGGAGTTGCGGCCGCTGATGGTCCGCTCGAAGATCCGCGCGCCGAGATCGGCGGGGACGCCCGGGCCCTCGTCGGTGACCTCGATCACGGACTGGTTGCCGGTGACCCGGGTGCGCAGGGCGACGGTGCCGCCGCCGTGCATGAGCGAGTTCTCGATCAGCGCGGCGAGGACCTGGGCCACGGCCCCGGGGGTGCCGACCGCGCGCATCCCCTGCTTGCCCGAGTGGACGATGGCCCGCCCCGCGCTGCGGTAGGCGGGGCGCCACTCCTCGATCTGCTGCTTGACGACCTCGTCGAGGTCGAAGGCGATGGCGGAGCCCGTCCGGGGGTCGCGCGAATTGGTGAGCAGCCGCTCCACGACGTCGGTGAGCCGCTCCACCTGCGTGAGCGCGATCGTCGCCTCCTCCTTGACCGTGTCCAGGTCGTCCGCGACGGCGACCTCCTCCAGGCGCATGGAGAGCGCCGTGAGGGGCGTGCGGAGCTGGTGCGAGGCATCCGCGGCGAGCCGGCGCTCGGCGGTGAGCATCCGGGCGATCCGCTCGGCCGAGGCGTCCAGGACGTCGGCGACCCGGTCCAGCTCCGGCACCCCGTACCGCTTGTGGCGGGGGCGGGGGTCGCCGGAGCCGAGGCGTTCGGCGGTCTCGGCGAGGTCGGTGAGCGGGGACGTCAGCCGGTTGGCCTGTCGTACGGCGAGCAGGACGGCGGCGATGACGGCCAGCAGGGCCACGGCACCGATGATCAGGAGGGTGCGGCCCACCTCGGAGGTGATGGTGGAGCGGGACTCCTCGACGGTGACGGTCTCCCCGCGCTCGCCCTCGGCGCTGCCGCGGATGACGCTGCCCTCGGGGCGCTCGCCGATCTCGATGGCGGGGCGGCCGGGGATCTCGATCAGGGCGTACCGCTTGGCGCCGCTCTGCTCGGCGAGGATGTCCGGGTTGACGGGCTCCCCGCCGATGAGCCGGCTGTCGACGATGGAGACGAGGCGGACGGCCTCGGAGTCCACGCTCTCCTGGGCGCTGCTGGAGATGGTCCGCGTCTCGACGATGACGAGGGACACCCCGAAGACGGCGATGACGACGAGGACGACGGCGAGCGTGGAGTTGATCAGACGGCGACGCACAGTGTGCCCTCCGGGCGGGGTGACACGACGAATGCGTCGAGCCTACGGCGTGAGCGCGGGCGCACGGGCCCGCGCCGACGAGTCCTCCCCGGACGGCCCGGGGTACGGGCCCGTCGGAGCGAAGGCCCCCGCGGGGGCGCCGTCCCGCGAGCCCGCGGGCGGGCCGGGCGGGCTCGTTCCGGCGCCGACGGGCCTTCGGGGGCTAGCTCTTCTCGAAGCGGAAGCCGACGCCTCGGACGGTGGCGATGTAGCGAGGGTTCGCCGCGTCGTCGCCGAGCTTCTTGCGGAGCCAGGAGATGTGCATGTCGAGGGTCTTGGTCGACGACCACCACGTGGTGTCCCAGACCTCCCGCATCAGCTGGTCGCGGGTGACGACCCGGCCGGCGTCCCGGACGAGGACCCGGAGCAGGTCGAACTCCTTCGCCGTGAGCTGGAGCTCTTCGTCGCCCATCCAGGCGCGGTGCGACTCGACGTCGATCCGGACGCCGTGCGTCGCCGGGGCGACCGCCGGCTCCGTGGAGCCGCGCCGGAGCAGGGCCCGGACGCGGGCGAGGAGCTCGGCGAGGCGGAAGGGCTTGGTGACGTAGTCGTCGGCGCCCGCGTCGAGCCCGACGACGGTGTCGACCTCGTCGGCGCGGGCGGTGAGCACCAGGATCGGAACCGTGTGGCCCTCGGAGCGCAGCCGCCGGGCGACCTCCAGGCCGTCCATGCCGGGCAGCCCGAGGTCGAGCACGACGAGATCGACTCCGCCCTGGAGTCCGGCGTCGAGGGCGGTGGGGCCGTCCTCCCGCACCTCGACCTCGTATCCCTCTCTCCGCAGCGCACGGGCCAGCGGCTCCGAGATGGATGCGTCGTCCTCGGCGAGCAGTACACGGGTCATGGGGTGATGGTAGTCCGCACGGCGGACGCCCCGGGGCATGATCCACAGGGCCACGAGGGCTCCTGCGGATCAAGGTGGGTAACCTGCACATGACCTTCGAATGAGGGTTGTTGGTTCCTAGGTCACCTGTGATCCATCTCTCAAGTCCTTCCATATCCGGCACTGTCGTGTCGTATGGTGGCGAGGCATCAGTTGCGGTAATCGGGGACCTTTGGCTCGCTTCGTGCGACAGAGGTCCTCTTTCTGCGTGAGGTCGGCTCGGCCAACCTCGATGACGGTGAACGACCTGTGGGCCGGGTCCCGAGACGCGATGCGGCGTCAGGGGCGTGGATCCCGGTGGGGTGCGACCACTCCCACCGGTGCCGGCCTCCCCCACCGGGCGCACCACGCTCACAAGGCGCGCGTCCCGACAGAGCAAGGATCGACATGGCGTCCAGCCTGACGAAGGATTCCGCCGGAACCCCTGGTTCCGAAGAGAAGACCTTCTTCGGCCACCCCCGCGGCCTGGCCACTCTCTTCATGACCGAGATGTGGGAGCGCTTCTCCTGGTACGGAATGCGCGGCATCCTCGTCCTCTACCTGGTCGCGGGCGTGCTCGACGGCCCTCTGGAGGACCGTGAGGCGCTGGCCGCCTCCATCTACGGCGTGTACAACGCGGTCGTCTACATGGCCGCGATGCCCGGCGGCTGGGTGGCCGACCGACTCTGGGGCGCGCGCAAGGCCGTCCTCGTCGGCGGCATCGTCATCGCCCTGGGCCACTTCACCCTGGCGGTCCCCTCGGACACGGCGTTCTTCGTCGGCCTCGCGCTCATCGCAGCCGGTACGGGTCTGCTGAAGCCGAACATCTCGGCCATGGTCGGCGGCCTCTACGAGGGCCAGCCGAGCGCCCGCCGCGACGCCGGCTTCACGCTCTTCTACATGGCGATCAACATCGGCGGCATGGCCGCTCCGCTGGTCGTCGGCTACCTGGGCGAGAACGTCAACTGGCACCTCGGCTTCGCCGTCGCGGGTCTCGGCATGACGCTCGCCGTCGCGCAGTACGTCATCGGCTCCCGCCACCTCGGTGACGTGGGGAAGAACCCGGGCACCCCGGCGACGCCCGAGGAGAAGCGCAGCGCGCTGCGCAAGGTCCTGCTGTGGGGCGGACTGGCCGTCGGCGCCCTTCTGGTCGACATCGTGCTCGGCACGTACGACATCGAGCACATCGTGAACGTGCTCGCGGTCCTCGGCATCATCGTGCCGATCGTGTACTTCGTCACGATGTACCGGAACCCCGCCCTCGGAGCCGCGGACAAGCCCAAGATCAAGGCCTTCGCCTGGTTCTTCGCCACCGCCGTGCTGTTCTGGATGATCTACGACCAGTCGGGCTCACTGCTCACGCTCTTCGCGGACAACAAGACCGACCGTCTGATCGGCGGCTGGGAGTTCCCGGCGTCCTGGTACCAGTCGGTGAACCCGGCGATGGTCATCGTCCTGGCGCCGCTGTTCGCCGCGCTGTGGGTCAAGCTCGCCAAGCGCAACCGTGAGCCCAGCGCCCCGATGAAGTTCGCCCTGGCGATGCTCCTTATCGGTGGCTCGTTCGCCATCATGGGTCTCGCGGGTGCCGCCGCGGCCAACAGCGAGACCGGCAAGGTCACCGTTTTCTGGCTGCTGAGCGTCTACCTCGTCCAGACCATCGGCGAGATGTGCCTCTCGCCGGTCGGCCTGTCGCTGTCGACGAAGCTGGCCCCGAAGCAGTTCGTCGGCCAGATCATGGGCCTGTGGTTCCTGGCGACCGCGACGGGCAACGCCCTGAACGGCTGGACCACCAAGCTCAACGAGCCGCTGGGCGACGCCATGTACTACTCCCTGTGGGCGGTCATCGCGGTCGCCGCGGGCCTCGCGTTCATGACGGCGGGCAAGAAGATCCGCGCCCTCATGGGCGACGTGAGCTGACGCCCGTTCACCACGACAAGGGTCTGGCCCGGCACACGCTGTGTGTGCC
>NZ_JBHWBS010000195.1:0-3861 GCF_042735655.1 Streptomyces sp. NPDC059567
CCTCAGCGGTGAGCTCTCACCTGCTGAGGTCGGGACGGCGGTGATGCGCATCGCCAGCTGCAATGACGTCGCCCCCGAAGGCGACCGCCCGCCTCGTCCGGCAGACGCCTTTGACTCGTTTCTTTACGGACTGCTGACCTTCGACAGCCTCTTCGCGGCCAGCGGCCTGCGGGTCACCGACAACTCCACAGGCGTCACCTTCCTGCCTGGCTGCTGCGATGGACTGGAGGACTGGCGCGACTGGCACCAGTTCGCCGACGGCGGCAGCCTGCTCGGATTCGGCCACGACCCCTTATCACCGGTTGCGGAACGCTTCGGTGACACCGTCCGGCTCACCGTCAACGCCGACCAGAGCGACAGTCCGGTGGTCGAGCTGTCCATCACCGAGCTCCGCAACCTGCTCGCCGGCGCCGAGAGCGACCTGGCCGACTTCCTCGCGCTGGCAGCCGACTGGGCCTCCAGGCACCTGTCTGGCCACTGCGCTCGGCGTCACAGCCGCCCTCGCCCGCGTCCTCGACCTTCCCACGCCGGCACCGCCGCAGCCGTAGGACGGCGGGGCCTGGCTTCGTCGGCCAAGAAGGCAGGCCCCTATGGCTTGCGACGCGGTGAGCATGTTCGTGTGTACCTCCCTGGGCACTTCGACGTGTACGCCGACGCCAGCACCCTCATCCGGCTCGACACCCTCGCCGGCATCGCTGGCATCGCCGGCAAGACCCCCTAGGGGGAGTCTGGCGGCGCAGGCCGGTCCGGTGTGCGGACCAGGCGGAGCAGGAGCGCTCCTCCGAGCAGGGCGAGCACAGCCGCGGCGCGGAGCACCAGCTCGATGGCCGAGCCATCGGAGGCCGCGCTCGACGCGGAACCGCTGAGCGCTTCCAGCACTGTCGAGGCGACGGCGACGGCCAGCGCGCCGAGCAGGACCAGCGACGTCAGGACGAAACCGGACGCGGCGGCGAGACGGGACTGCGGTACGTACGACTGGGTGGCGACGTTCGTCAGGGCCCAGCCGAGGCCCAGCCCGGCGCCGACCACGGCGAAGACCACGAGATACAGGCCGATCGGTGTCGACCAGGTAAGGGCGAGCAGGGAGGTACCGCTGAGGAACATGGCGATGGCCATGAGTACTTCGGGCCGCCACCGGTGCGCCAGGTGCCCTGAGAAGTAGCTGGCCGTGCCTGCGCCGACCGAGAGCGCGAGGAAGATCAGCCCCGCGGTGAAGGGGGAGAAGCCCCGCGCCTGCTGGAGGTAGAGCGCGGAGAAGACGGCGACGAGGCAGTAGACGACGTTGGACAGGGACCCGGCCAGGGTGATGGTGACGAACGGGCCGTTCCGTAGCAGTGCGAGGTCCAGCAACGGTTCCGCGCTGCGCCGCTCGATCCGGGCGAACAGGGCCAGCAGCGCGGCTCCGGCGAGGAGGCAGCCCCAGGTCGCCGGGGCGGCCCAGCCCCACGCGGAGCCCTGGTCCACGCCGAGCATGATCAGTGTCAGCCCGCCCGCGATCGCGGCTGCGCCGGGCAGGTCGAGCCGCCCCGTGGCGTGGGTGTCGCGGGTCTCGGGGACGTGGCGGAGCATCAGGAACACGGCGGCGGCGCAGATCGGCACGTTGAGATAGAACACGGCACGCCAGCTGACGTGTTCGGCGAGCGTGCCGCCGACGAACGGTCCCAGGGCGGTGCCCACGGCGCTGAAGGCGAGCACCGTTCCGACGGCGCGGCCCTGCCGGTCGTCCCTGAAGTAGGCCGTGACGACGGCGACGGCGACCGGGAAGATGAAGGCGGCGGTCACGCCCTGCACCACCCGCCCGGCGACGAGCCACCCGGTGGACGGTGCCAGGGCGCACAGGACGGAGACGGCGCCGAAGCCGATGAGTCCGCAGACGAGTGTCCGCCGCCGGCCGTGGACGTCGGCGACCCGCCCTCCGGTGATCATGAAGGCGCCCAGGGTGAGCATGTATCCGCTGACCAGCCACTGCAGGTCGGTGGTGGGTTCGTGGAAGTCCCGGGCGATCACGGGAAGGGTGAGGTTGAGGGCGAACCAGTCCATCTGGACGAGCAGCATGGACAGCGCGGCCGCCGTGATCACGGCACGGTCCCGGCCGGTGAACAGGCCCGGGCCCCGCGCGGCGCGGTGCGGGGAAGGAGCCTTCATCGAGCACCTCGATTCCGCTCTCCCTCTTCATCGTGGCATCGCCCCACCCCGACGGCGACACGACCCCGCACGGGCCGGACGTGACACCTGGGCTGACAGGGTCCGCACCGAGTTGACCACGCTGAATCCGAAGGACAGGAACCCGCGCTCCTTCCTCACCGGAGGGATGCACCCTGCCGTGTGGCCGCACCACTGTCACGGGACGCGCGGTCCGCGCCTGTAAACACCCACATCGACCCTGGGCCTGCAAACAGGAACCAGCAGACAATCGAGGTCGCCCAGAAGGCCGAGGAGTATGCCAGGGCTGGAGACCCGGTGGTGCTCGCGGGTGACTTCAACATGCTGCCCCATGACCCGGGCATGGCTCCTCTGTACAACCACAACGGCGGAACCGGGGTCTTCCAGGAGGTCGATGAGAACGACAAGGCGAACTTTCCCAACCCCAAGGAATACCCGTACGGCTGCGCGCAGAGTCAGGACCGCTGCCGAAGCGGGGAGTGGACGGCTGAAGAGAAGTTCTCGCCCAATGTCAGCGAGCCGGGAAAGATCGACTACATCTTCCTGAGCTACTACTGGTTTACTACGCTTCGCGGTGACGCGGCTACATGCACAGCCGGCATGTCGGACCACCACCTTCTGCGAGGGGCAGCTGCCTTGGAGCACTGACACGCAGCGGAGGGCTGGGTTCCCTGATCTGGGAACCCAGCCCTCTACGGATGCGGAGTCGAAGCCGAGGCGTTGCGCGCGGACCCATCGTCCGAGGCCTTCGACGCGGTGGACGACGATGCCTGGCTCGGTGGGCAGTTCGCCGCCGACCTCCTCCAGGTGCAGCCTTGTGAGGTGGAAGGCGCGTTGCCATTCCACTGGCCAGGCCGGGCACCAGGAGGGGTCGATCTCTTCCAGCTGTTCGCGTCGTTCTTCTGTCAGGGCGCCGGCCCATGACTTCATCGGGAGTCTGTCGGCTTGGCGTTGTTCGAGGTCCTGGGCGGGTTGGGCGGCGGCGCGTGTGTTCTGCAGCCAGGTGCCGACTTTGTAGCCTTGGTGGGCGGCGTTGAGTGGGGCGAGGAGGTGGCTGTGTTCGGCCGCCCACCCGGACGCGGCGTCAGGCCCTCCTTCCATGCGACGTTGAGATGGCTCCAGACCATGCCGAGCTTCTCCAGCTGGGCGATGCGGTCGTCGTCCATGTTGCCGCGGGCGTAGAACCGGCGCACGCGTCGGCGGTCCACTGCCCCAGCGGGAAGTTTGCGAGCGAGGCCGACCACCCGACCCCCTTCGGCTTCCTCGCCCTTGGGGACGCGGTGGGTGAACGGGACGCGCAGGTCGCCGTGTTCGAGGGCGTTGATGACGGCGGCTTCCACCCCGCGCCGCCAGTGCTCGTGTTCCGGGTTGAGGACGGAGAGGTTGATGAACGCCGCGGGGGCGGCCGGGTCGCGGGGCGTGGAGAACTTCAGCAGGGCCTTGGCGGGGGTGCTGACGTCTCCAGAGCCGTCGCCGTGCCCGCCCGACTCAACCAGTCCGCGCTGGTCCGGTCTGAAGTAGCGGGCTTGTGGATCGTCATCAATGGTGACTGCCGCGGGCGGAGGTGCAGGCGTCGGCGGGGGTGACGGCGGGTCGTTTGCCTCCGTTTGCCAGGCGTGCGGTGGCCAGGTCGCGCTGATCAGCGCGGGCTGTGCTCGGCATATCTGTCTGCCTCATCTTGGGGTGCCATCTGGTCGA
>NZ_JBHWBS010000196.1:0-3474 GCF_042735655.1 Streptomyces sp. NPDC059567
ATCCACACAAGACGGTTCACGATCCCCGCATGCGACACCACCACACCCTTCGGCCGCCCCGTCGAACCCGACGTGAAGATCACATACGCCGGATTGCCAGGCCTGACCCGGACATCCAGCGGCCCGGCGTCCAGGCCGGCCGGCGCCGGGTCGTCCACACGAATCCGAGCCACGTCCTCGGGCAACAGGGGCTCCAGGTTCCCGGTCGTCACCACCGAAGCGGCTCCGGCGGTCTCCAGGACGTATGCGATCCGGTCCGCCGGATACTCCGGATCCACCGGCAGATACGCGGCACCCGCCTTCACCACACCCAGCAGCGCCACCACCATCTCGACACCGCGCTCCAGACACACCCCCACCACCGACTCGGCACCCACACCCGAAGCGATCAGAAACCGCGCCAACTGATTCGCACGGAAATCCAGTTCCGCATACGACACCGACTCGCCCTCGAACACGACAGCCACCGCATCCGGCGCCCGCTCCACCTGCGCCTCGAACAACTCAGGCAACGTCGCCGGCACCAGATCGGCATCCGTGTCATTCCACTCCTCCACCACCAGACGACGCTCGTCGTGGGCCATGGTCTCGGCGCGCGCGACGAGGTCGCCGGGGGCGGCGTTCGCGAGCCAGTGGGCGACGTTCAGGTAGCGGCGGGAGACGGCGGCGGCGGCGGTGAGGTCGTGGACGTCGCGGTTGGCGTCGACGTTGATCTGCATGCCCGCGCGGGCGTAGATGTCGATGCGGATGTCGTCGACGGGCCCGGTCGACAGGTTGTGGGTCACGGTGGGGCAGTCGCCGAAGCGCAGGTCGTAGTCGAAGGCCATCACGTTGATGTGCAGCCCGCACAGGTCGCCGTCGGCGATGTTCAGGTCGTGCAGCATGTCCTTGTAGCGGTACTGCTGGTGCCGCAGCCCGTCGCGGATCGCGCGGGAGGCGTCGCGTACGACGTCCTCGACGGTGGAGTCCGGGCCGATGGTGAGCCGCAGCGGCAGGATGTTGGAGGTCATGCCGGGCACACCGAGGCTCCGCTTGTCGGAGCGGGCGCGCACGGGCAGGCCGACGGTGACCTCCCTCGCGCCGGTGACGCGGTGCTGGTAGAGCGCGGCGGCCGCGATCATCAGGCCTGCGAAGCTGGTCTTCAGGCGCCGGGCTCCGGCCTTGAGCGCGTCGCCGGCCGCGGTGTCGACACCGTCGGTGTGGCGCAGGGGGGCGCGCTGGGCGCGGCGGGACTTGTACGCGTCGCCGCCATGGACGGCGGGGTGGTCGGCGAGCAGCTCGCGCCAGTACTGCCGGTCCTCCTCGAACTGCGCGGACTCGCGGTAGGCGCGGTCGGCGTCGAGGAGTACGGAGAGGGGTTCGGCGGCGCCTTCACGGGGGTCGCGGCCTTCCAGGAGGGCGGTGTAGATCTCGGCACCGCGCCGGGCCACGACGAGGCCGCCCTGGCCGTCGAGGACGAGGTGGTGGGGGCGTATGTACCAGTAGTGGAGCTCGTCCGACACCTTGATGAGGGCCTCGTTGAACAGCGGGCCGCCGTCGAGTTCGGCGGGGCGCTGCAGATCGGCGTCCATCCAGGAGCGGGCGGCGGCGCGGGGGTCGGGCTCTGCGCTGACATCGACGGTCTGGACGGGGTAGTCGGCGGCGGCGTGCAGGTACTGCACGGGTGTTCCGTCGACGGTACGCATGCGCAGGCGCAAGGTCTCCATCTCGCGCACGCGCAGGTCGGCGGCGCGCACGAGGAGGTCGTGGTCCACGGAGCCGTGGATCTCGATGTACTCCGAGATGAAGAAGGCCCGGTTTTCGGGGGCGAGTTGCTGTGCGTACCAGATGCCGAGCTGTCCGCCCATCAATTCGCGGAGCTCACCTTCGGTCTTGGCCATTCCCGCGCACTCCAATCGTTCGACTCATCGACTGGAACAGCACGGGCCGCCTCGATCGGGGCATGCGCATGACCGCCCAGCTCCTCTTGCAAAAAGCTGTGAACTGATGATTCTGACTTCTTCGGCGCCTGGCGCGCGGCGACCCACTATGGCTCAGTGACCAGCGGTGATCAATGCGCTGCCGGTGAGCGTTCAACTGTGTGAGAACGGCAGTTGAACGCGGGGGCGGGGGCTGTCCCGGACAGCCTTGACGTACTCGTACGCACCCTGCGACCGTGAAAAGCGCCTCTATTCGAGCGCGCGCGTCAGAAGTATTGCGCGAACCATTTCCCGGCCACCCCACTATCTGCGAGGCACCCGTATGCCCGATTCAGCGCCACACATAAATCTGGTGGATCCCGCACTCTATTCCCACGGTGACCCCTTCGCGCAATGGCGCTGGCTGCGCGCCAACGATCCGGTGCACTGGCACCAGCCGGGCGAACTGCCCGGCTTCTGGTCGCTGACCCGCTACGACGACATCCGCACGGCCTACCGTGACGCGGAGACGTTCAGTTCGGCGCAGGGGATCCTGCTGCGGCCGGCCGAGCACGGGGCGGACCCTGGCGGCGGGCGCACGCTGGCCCTGACGGACGCGCCCCGGCACAGGCAGCTGCGAGGGCTGGTCGACGGCTGGTTCGCCGTGCGGTCGGTCCGGGCCCTGGAGGCGGAGATGAAGGACATCGCCCAGGGCGTGGTCGACAAGGCGCTGGAGAGCGGTAGTTGTGACTTCGTGGCCGATGTCGCGGCCCGTGTCCCGCTCTACGTGATCTGCAGAATGATGGGCGTGCCGGAGTCCGACTGGGAGCACCTGTACGAGCTGACGAGCCAGGCCTTCGCGGCGGGCGACCCGGCGACGCGCAGGTTCGCGCACCTCGACATCCTGGGGTACTTCGAGATGCTTCAGGCCGACAAGGCGGAGGATCCGGGCGACGACCTGGTGAGCATCCTGGCGACGGCGGAGATCGACGGGGAGCGCCTGAGCCCTGACGATGTGATCCTGAACTGCGACAACCTGCTGGTGGGCGGCACGGAGAACACGCGCATCGCGGCGGCCGGCGGGATGCTGACCTTCCTGGAGCGGCCGGACCAGTGGCGGGCGGTGCGAGAGGATCCGGGGCTGCTGCCGTCCGCGGTGGAGGAGGTGCTGCGCTGGACGTCGACGGCGACGCACATCATGCGTACGGCGGTGCAGCCCGCGGAGATCCACGGGCGGCGCATCGAGGTGGGCGACAGGGTGGTCTTCTGGCTGCCGTCGGCCAACCGCGACGAGACCGTCTTCGACGACCCTGACGTCTTCGACGTGCGCCGGACACCCAATCGTCACCTGTCGCTGGGCTTCGGGGAGCACTTCTGCCTGGGGAGCATGCTCGCCAAGGTGGAAATGCGTCTGCTGTACGGCGAGTTGTTGGAGCGGGGCGTGGACGTCGAGCTGGACGGCGAGCCGACGCTCCTCGACTCGATCGTGGTCAACGGCCCGGAGACGCTGCCGGTGCGGATGAAGGCGGCCTGAGAGCCGCCACGCGTGAAGGGGCCCACCTCGGCGAGGTGGGCC
>NZ_JBHWBS010000197.1:0-3440 GCF_042735655.1 Streptomyces sp. NPDC059567
AGGTGCCGGTCCAGGACGTAGAAGCGGGTGTTGGCGATCGGAGATCCGACCGGCACCGCCTCCCCGGCGACCCGCTCCGGGGTCAGCCGTGCCGTGGCAACGCCGATCGTGGTCTCGGTCGGCCCGTAATGGTTATGAACCTCACGCTCACCGGCAGCGGCCAGAAGCTCCCGCAACCACACCGGCGAGGCAGCCTCACCACCCAGAACCAGCGACCCGGTCGGCAGAACGCCTTCCACACCACCAGCCGCCGACAGCGCAGCCATGTGAGAAGGCACCGCCTTGAAGTGATCGATGCAGTGCTCGGAGAGATACGCCGCGACCGCCCGCGGATCAGTGACCGCACCCTCATCGAGAACATGCAACTCACCACCCGTCGCGAGGCTGGCGAAGACCACGGTGTTACCCAGGTCCGTCGCCTGCGCCTGCAGCAGCGCATACCGCGCACCGGGCCGACCAAAGCCGACCCGCGAGGGGACACAGGACACATAGTTCGCAAGACCGCCGTGCGTGACGGCCACGCCCTTGGGCTGACCCGTCGAACCCGACGTATAGATGACATACGCCAAAGACTCCGACGCCACCCGACGCCCGGGACGCTCCGCCGACGCCGCCGCCAGCTGCATCTCCACGAACGAGTCGTCGATCGCCACCAGACGCGAACGGCCGGCCGGCAGCTCGTCCAGGATCTCCTCGGTCGTCAGCGCCAGCGCGGCCCGGCTGTCCCGCAGCATGAACGCGATCCGGTCCGTCGGCTGCGCCGGATCCACCGGCAGGTAACCCGCACCCGCCTTCCACACACCCAGAATGCCCGCGACCATGTCCACACCACGCGGCAGACACAGACCCACCACCGACTCCGCACCGATGCCCTGACCGATCAGGTAATGCGCAATCCGATTCGCCCGCGCATCCAACTCCGCGTACGGGACCTCCACACCTTCGCTGACGATCGCGGCGGCCTCGGGGGTGCGGGTCGCCTGCTGCTCGAACAGCTCGTGCACCGGGGACGGTCGGCCGTCCGTCGCCGTGTCGTTCCAGCCGACCAACACCCGATGGCGCTCCACCTCGTCGAGCGCCGGGACGCCGCTGAGACGGGTCTGCGGGCTGTCGCCGAGCAGGTCGAGCACGCGCACCCAGGACCGGGCGATGCGCTCGGCCCACTCCGCGTCGAAGAGGTCGGCGGCGACCGTGACCGAGCCGCGCAGGCCGGCCGGGGCGCCCTCGGCGTCGTACGTCTCCCCCACCATCACGTCGAGGTCGAACTTCGCGGCACGGGTACCGGTGGACATGCCGCCGGTCCACACGACGGGCGTGGCCAGCGCGTCGAGACCGGCACTGACGGTGTTCTGCTTCGTCAGGACGACCTGGAAGAGCGGGTGGCGGGCCATGGAGCGGGCCGGGGCCAGTTCCTCGACCAGCCGCTCGAACGGCACGTCCTGGTGGGCGAAGCCGGACAGCCCCGCTTCCCGGACCCGGGCGAGCAGCTCCGTGAAGGCCGGGTCGCCCGAGAGGTCCGCCCGCAGCACCTGGGTGTTGACGAAGCAGCCGACCAGGTCGTCGAGGGCCTCGTCGCCGCGGCCCGCGTGCGCCGAACCGATCGGGACGTCGGTGCCCGCGCCCAGCTTCGAGAGCAGGGTGGCCAGGGCGGCCTGGAGGACCATGAACATGGTCACGCCCTCGGCGCGCGCCAGCTCCACGAGGCGCGCATGCACCTCGGCAGGGACGTCGAGCGCGACGCTGTGCCCCAGGTGCGAGGCGACCGCCGGCCGTGACCGGTCGAAGGGAAGCTCCAGCTCTTCCGGGGAGCCTGCCAATGTCTCGCGCCAGTACGCCAGTTGGCGGGCGATCACACTCTCGGTGTCGCCCTCGTCGCCGAGCAGCTCGCGCTGCCAGAGCGCGTAGTCGGCGTACTGGACCGGCAGCGGCTCCCACTCGGGCGCCTCGCCCTCGACGCGCGCCGCGTAGGCCGTGGAGAAGTCCCGGGACAGGGGCGCCCGCGACCAGCCGTCGCTGGCGATGTGGTGGACGAGGACGACGAGGACGCGCTCGCCCTCTCGGGTCTCGAACAGGGTGGCCCGGATCGGCACCTCGACGGAGAGGTCGAAGGCGTACCGCGCCGCCCCGGCGACCGCGTCCTCCAGCTCGGCCGCGTCGACCTCCGCGTAGTCCAGCTCCCATTCGAGGGCGGCAAGCTCGACGACCTGCTGGTATGGCTGCCCGTCCGCGACGCCGAAGACGGTCCGCAGGACCTCGTGCCGCCCGATGACGTCCCGCAGGGCCGCGTTCAGGGCCTGCGGGTCGACCTCTCCGGACAGCCGCAGGGCGATGGGGCTGTTGTAGGTGGCGCTGGGGCCTTCCAACTGGCTGATGAACCAGAGGCGTTGCTGGGCGAAGGAGAGCGGGACGCGCTCCGGGCGTACTCCTGCGGTCAGGGCGAGCCGGGCCTGTCCGGCACCGGTCAGCCCGGCCGCGAGACCGGCGACGGTCGGGGTCTCGAACAGCGCCCGCAGCGCGACCTCCACCCCCAGGACCGTACGGACCCGGCTGATCAGACGCACCGCGAGCAGCGAGTGGCCGCCCAGAGCGAAGAAGTCGTCGTCCACCCCGACCTCGGGAAGCCCGAGAACCTGGGCGAACACCCCGCACAACAGCTCTTCCTGAAGAGTGACCGGACCCCGGCCGCCGGCACCCGTGGCGTACTCCGGGGCGGGCAGCGCCTTACGATCCAGCTTGCCGTTCACATTCAACGGCAGTTCGTCCAGAGGCACGATCGCCGACGGAACCATGTAGGACGGAAGCCGGTCGCCGGCCAGAACGGTCAGGATACGGGGCAGCTCCTCGGCCACCCCTTCCTCTGCCGGCACGACGTACGCGACCAGACGCTTGTCCCCCGGGGTGTCCTCACGGGCGACGACGACCGCCTGCGCGACCAGGGGATGCCCGGCCAGCACCGACTGGACCTCGCCCAGCTCGATCCTGAAACCACGGATCTTGACCTGCTCATCCGCACGGCCCAGGTACTCGATCTGACCGTCCCGCGACCACCGCACGATGTCACCGGTGCGATAGAGACGACCCCCGGTGACGGAGAAGGGGTCTGCGACGAACCGCTCACCCGTCAGCTCCGGACGCCCCAGGTAACCCCGAGCCAGACCCGCACCAGCGATATACAGCTCTCCCGGGACCCCGGCAGGGACCGGGGACAGGGTTCCGTCCAGGATGTAGACGCGGGCGTTGGATATCGGGCGGCCGATCGGCACGACCCCGTCCACGTCGGTGTCGGAATACCAGGCCGTCGTGTAGACCGTGGCCTCAGTAGGGCCGTAGATGTTGGCGACCCGGGCACCAGGAATCGCCGAACGGATCCCGGCAACCGCATCCGCCGTCAACGCCTCACCCGCCAGCACCACCGTCCGAGGACGGGCCTGAACCTCACC
>NZ_JBHWBS010000198.1:0-3437 GCF_042735655.1 Streptomyces sp. NPDC059567
GGGGGATGCTCCTCGGCCTCGTCGGGGGGGGGGGCGCCCGCGGCGGGGGGGGGGGGGCGGGCGCCCGCGCGCGCCCGCGCCCCCCCCGGGCGCGGCCGCGGCCCCCAGCCCGACCGCGCCGCCGGCGGCGAGCAGGCCGCGTCTCGACAGGCCCGACGGGTTCGACCGGCTCGACGGGCTCGACGGGTTGGACGGGCTCGACAGGCTCATACGGAAACCTCCTTGATCGCCTTCCCTGACATGGGCCCGCACGCTAGCGCTCCTGACGGCCCCAGGGAACGAGGCGTGCGCCAGAGGTCTTCCCCTGCTACATACCGACTGGTTAGTCTGCTGGCACTGTCACAACGGAGAGGCGGGTCTCGATGAGTACGGTGCAGGGCGCTGGAGTGGTCGTCACGGGCGCGGGCGGCGGTATCGGAGCCGCACTGGCCCGCCGGTTCGCCGCCGAGGGCGCCCGGGTCGTCGTCAACGACCTCGACCCCGACCGCGCCAAGGCCGTCGCCGAGGAGATCGGCGCCACCGCCGTCCCGGGCGACGCCTCGGAGATCGTCGAGGAGGCCCGCGAGACCCTCGGCGGCACCCTCGACGTCTGGTGCGCCAACGCCGGACTCGCCTCGCCCGGTGACGCCTTCGCCGACGAGGCCGTCTGGGCCGCCGCCTGGGACGTCAACGTCATGGCCCACGTCCGCGCCGCCCGCGCGCTGCTGCCCGACTGGCTGGAGCGCGGCACCGGCCGCTTCGTCTCCACCGTCTCCGCCGCCGGCCTGCTGACCATGGTCGGCGCCGCCCCGTACAGCGTCTCCAAGCACGGCGCGTACGCCTTCGCCGAATGGCTCTCCCTCACCTACCGCCACCGCGGGATCAAGGTCCACGCGATCTGCCCGCAGGGCGTGCGCACGGACATGCTCACCGCCGCCGGATCGGCCGGGGAACTGGTCCTCGCCCCCACCGCCATCGAGCCCGAGGACGTCGCCGACTCCCTCTTCGACGCCATCGAGGCCGACCGCTTCCTGGTCCTCCCGCACCCCGAGGTCGCCGAGTTCTACCGGGCCAGGGCGACCGACCCCGAGCGATGGCTCGGCAACATGAACCACATCCAGCGGAAGTGGGAAGGAGCCGGCGCATGACCTCGACCGAGTCGCTCTACGCGGCCAAGCCCTGGCTCGACCGGCTCACCGAGGCCCAGCGGGCCCCCATCACCCCGCCGCCCACCGTGCTCCACGCCTTCCGGGCCTCCGCCGCACGGGTCCCGGAGAGCCCGGCCCTCGCCTACTTCGACGGCCGCCTCACCTACCGCGAGACCGACACGCTCTCCGACTCGGTCGCCGGACACCTCGTCGGACACGGACTGGAGCGGGGCGACCGGGTCGCGATCATGCTCCAGAACAGCCCGCACTTCGTCCTCGCCCTGCTCGGCGCCTGGAAGGCCGGCGCGACCGTCGTCCCGCTCAACCCGATGTACAAGTCGGCCGAGGTCGGGCACGCCCTGCGGGACTCCGGGGCCATCGCCCTGATCTGCTCCGACCGGGCCTGGGACGCGTATCTGCGGGACACGGCCGCCGACTCTTCCGTACGGATCGTGCTCACCGCCTGCGAACGCGAGCTGCAGACCCGCGACGACCCCCGCGTCCTCGCCTTCGAGCCCGTGCCCACCGAGGCCGACGACCTGCTGGCCGTCGCCCGTGCCGGCCATCCCGCCCCCGCCGACCGTGAGCTCACAGCCGACGACGTGGCCCTGATCAGCTATACCTCGGGCACCAGCGGCACCCCCAAGGGCGCGCTCAACCTGCACCGGGGCATCAGCTACAACGCCGAGCGCCAGCGCACCGGTCACCCGGTACCGGCGGGCGCCGGCTACTTCGCGCTCGCCCCGCTCTTCCACATCACCGGCCTGGTCTGCGAGCTCGCCGCCTGTTTCGGCAACGCCGGCACCCTCGTCCTCGCCTACCGCTTCGACGCCGGGGTCGTCCTCGACGCCTTCCTGGAGCACCGCCCCGCGTACACGGTCGGCCCCTCCACGGCCTTCATGGCGCTCGGTGCCCACCCCGGGGCGACCCGCGACCACTTCTCCTCGTTCCTGATCATCTCCTCGGGCGGCGCGCCGGTACCGCCGGCCCTGGTGGAGAAGTTCCGCGCAGGCTTCGGCCCGTATATCCGCAACGGCTACGGCCTCACCGAGTGCACCGCCCCCTGCGCCGCCGTACCGCCCGAGCTGGAGGCCCCGGTGGACCCCGCCTCCGGCACCCTCTCCGTCGGCCTCCCCGGACCCGACACGGTCGTCCGCATCCTCGACGAGACCGGCGCCGAGGTACCCTTCGGCGAGCCCGGCGAGATAGCCGTACGCGGCCCCCAGGTCGTACCGGGCTACTGGCGGCTCCCGGAGGCCACCGAGCAGACCTTCCCCGAAGGAGAGCTGCGCACCGGCGACATCGGCTTCATGGACGCGGACGGCTGGCTCTACGTCGTCGACCGCAAGAAGGACATGATCAACGCCTCCGGCTTCAAGGTCTGGCCGCGGGAGGTCGAGGACGTCCTCTACACCCACCCGGCCGTCCGCGAGGCCGCCGTCGTCGGCGTCCCCGACGCCTACCGCGGCGAGACGGTGAAGGCGTACGTGAGCCTGCGCCCGGGTGCCGCCGCCGAGCCCGCGGAGCTCTCCGCGTACTGCGAGCAGCGGCTGGCGGCGTACAAGTATCCGCGCGAGGTCGAGATCCTGGCGGAGCTGCCGAAAACGACAAGTGGGAAGATCCTGAGGCGGGAACTCCGTTCCCCCAGTACATGACGATCACAAGGGAAAGGCGGCGGCGCATGGCCAGGACGACGGACGGGAGCGGCACCCCCGTCCCCCAGAGGCTGCTGGCCGCCGCCACCCGGCTCTTCGCGGAGCGTGGCTACGACCGCACCTCCGTCCAGGAGATCGTGGAGGCGGCGGGCGTCACCAAGGGCGCGCTCTACCACTACTTCGGCTCCAAGGAGGACCTCCTCCAGGAGGTCTACTCCCGGGTGCTGCGGCTCCAGCAGGAGCGGCTCGACGCCTTCGCGAACGCGGACGCCCCGGTCGAGCAGCGGCTGCGGGACGCCGCCGCCGACGTCGTGGTCACCACGATCGAGAACCTCGACGACGCCTCGATCTTCTTCCGCTCGATGCACCACCTCAGCCCGGAGAAGAACAAGCAGGTGCGCGCCGAGCGGCGGCACTACCACGAGCGGTTCCGGGCCCTGATCGAGGAGGGCCAGCAGTCCGGGGTGTTCTCCGTGGCGACCCCCGCCGACCTGGTCGTGGACTACCACTTCGGCTCGGTCCACCACCTGTCCACCTGGTACCGCCCGGACGGCCCGCTCACCCCGCAGCAGGTCGCCGACCAGCTCGCCGACCTGCTGCTGCGGGCGCTGCGACCGTAACGCTCCGGCACGACCGAGGGCGCCCGGGGCGATTC
>NZ_JBHWBS010000199.1:0-3309 GCF_042735655.1 Streptomyces sp. NPDC059567
CCCACCCCCGTGTGTGGTCGCCCGGACTCCACCCCCCCCCCCCCCCCCCAACACCCGTCTGTATGTGCTGGACGAGTACCTGCAGCCGGTTGCGCCGGGGGTTGCCGGTGAGCTCTACATCGCCGGCGTCCAGCTCGCACGGGGCTACGTGAAGCGTCCGGGTCTCACGGCGGAACGCTTCACCGCCAACCCCTTCGAGCCGGGCGGGCGGATGTATCGGACCGGTGACGTGGCTCGTTGGACGGGTGACGGGCTGCTGGAGTATCTGGGCCGTGCGGATGAGCAGGTCAAGGTCCGTGGATTCCGGATCGAGCCGGGCGAGGTCCAGGCCGTGGTCGCCGCGCACCGCGAAGTCGCTCGGGCTGCCGTCATCGCCCGCGAGGACGTTCCGGGTGACACCCGCCTCGTCGCCTACGTCGTCCCCACCGACCAGGACGAGGTTGACGCACAACTGGGCTCTGAGATAAGGGAGTTCGCTGGGAAGCGGCTGCCGGAGCACATGGTGCCTTCGGCCGTCGTGGTCCTCGACGCTCTCCCGCTGACCGGCAACGGCAAGCTCGACCGCAAGGCCCTGCCGGCCCCGGACGCCAACGCGTCCGCAGGAGCCGGGAGGGCGCCCTCCACCCGCGAGGAAGAGGTTCTGTGCGAGGCCTTCGCCCAGGTCCTGCGGCTGGAGTCGGTCGGTGTCGACGACGACTTCTTCGCACTCGGCGGCCACTCGCTGCTGGCAACCGAACTCGTCATCCGCATTCGCGCAGCCCTCGGCGTCGACGTCGAGATCCGGGCCCTCTTCAATGCGCCGACCGTGGCGGGCCTCGCAAAGCAGCTGGGCACGGATAAGTCAACCCGTCCGGCTCTCCGTCCGATGCGCAGGAGGTAGGAGGAACGCGTAAGTCAAGGCAGTTTCTCCTGAACAACTAAATGAAGAGAAAGCTGCGCTTCGGCCGCCGTGTCCCGTGAATTCGGGTGCGGCGGCCGAAGTGCCTTCCAGAGGAGATGCCGGTCGTTCAACTGCCGTTCGGGGGCGGTTGAACAGGTCGGATGCCAGCCGCTCAGCCGTTGTCATCCGGTCGGGAGTGAGCCGAACCGGGGTGCGGAGGCAGAACATTGATCGTCGGAACGGCCTGGGTCATAGTGAGTCGCGCCAAACCGGGATCCCGGAAATCAGAGGTGGATTCTCGGATCGGCGAACCGGGTTGTCCGTTCTTCCGGTGACGGTCATTGCCAGTTGTTATCCATTTGATTCTGTTCGGGTGTACAAGGCTCCGGAAAGCCTTGACCGATCCGCGCCGACGTTGCGGCCGGGACGAAACCAGGAAGGTTCCTGATGATTCCGTTGTCTTTCGCGCAGCGTCGGTTGTGGTTCATCCAGCAGCTCGAGGGCCCCAGCGCGACCTACAACATTCCGGTGTCGCTGCGCCTTTCGGGGTCGGTGGACCGCGCCGCGCTGGCCGCGGCCCTGCGGGACGTCCTGGAGCGGCACGAGGTGCTGCGCACGACCTTCGGCATGCATGACGGCGAGCCGTACCAGCGCATCCTCGGCCTTGAGGAACTCGACTGGGATCTGCAGACTGTGGACCTGCCGGACTCCGCAACGCCGGCCGACCTGGCCGGCGCGGTCGCCGGAGTGTTCGGGTACGAGTTCGACCTGTCCGCCGAACTCCCCATCCGTGCCTGGCTGTTCTCCGCCGGAGCCGACGAGCACGCCCTCGCCGTGGTCGTCCATCACATCGCGGGCGACGGCTACTCGATGCGTCCGCTGGCCCGCGATGTCTCGGTGGCCTACGCGGCGCGGTGCCGGGGTGAGGCCCCCGCGTGGGAGCCGCTGCCGGTCCAGTACGCCGACTACGCGCTGTGGCAGCGCGAGCTGCTCGGCGACGAGAACGACCCCGACAGCGTCGGTGCGCGCCAAGTCGCGTACTGGCGTGAGACTTTGGTCGGCGCGCCCGAGGAGCTGGAGCTCCCCTTCGACCGCATGCGTCCACTCGTCGCCTCGCACCGGGGCCACAGCGCGCCCTTCGAGCTCCCGGCCGACGTGCACGTACGGCTCCAGGAGCTCGCGCGCGCCGAGGGCGTCACCACCTTCATGGTCTTCCAGGCCGCACTCGCCATGACCCTGTCGAAGCTCGGCGCGGGCACGGACATCCCGATCGGTGCCGCCGTGGCCGGCCGTACCGACGTGGCGCTGAGCGAGCTGGTCGGTTTCTTCGTGAACACGCTTGTTCTGCGTACGGACGTGTCCGGTGATCCGACGTTCCGGGAGGTCCTGGGTCGGGTTCGGGAGACGGGCCTGTCGGCGTTCGCGCACCAGGACGTGCCGTTCGAGAAGCTGGTGGAGGAGCTGGCGCCGACTCGTTCGCTGGCGCGCCACCCGCTCTTCCAGGTCATGCTGACCGTCGAGAACGTCGCCCAGGCAGAGGTCCAGTTGCCGGGCGCGCAGGCGGGATCGCTGGCCGACGTGGCCTCGGCGGCCGTGTCGGAACAGCTCGCCACCAGGACCGTCGCGAAGTTCGACCTGGAGATCGGCGTCGAGGAGGCCTTCGACGCCGATGGCGCCCCCGCCGGTCTTCGCGGCTCGGTGATCGTCGCGGCAGACCTGTTCGACGCCGACTCCGCCGCCCGACTCTCCGGGCGGCTCACGCGCGTCCTGCGGCTGCTCGTCGCCGAACCCTCCACCCGACTGAGCGCGGTCGACGTCCTGGACGCGGCCGAGCGCCATCAGCTGCTCGCCGAGTGGAACGACGTCGAGGTCGGCGTCGACGCCGACCTCGTACCGGAGCTCTTCGAGGCGCACGCGGCGCTGACCCCGGACGCCGTCGCGGCGATCTACGAGGGTGCGGAGACCACCTACGCCGAGCTGGACGCTCGGGCCAACCGCCTCGCGCACTACCTCCTCGGACTCGGCGTCCACGCCGAGTCGGTGGTGGGCCTGTGCCTGCCGCGCGGCATCGACATGGTGGCGGCCGTTCTCGGTGTGTGGAAGGCCGGCGGCGCCTACGTGCCGCTGGACCCCGAGCACCCGGAGGAGCGCCTCTCCTTCATCCTGGCCGACAGCGGCGCCGGCGTGGTCGTGAGCAGCCACGATGCCGCCGACGGCGTCGCCGGCCGGCTGGGCGTCGACCGCGTGCTGTGGCTGGACGACCCGGCCACGGGGGCTGCCCTGGAGCGGCTGCCGGACAGCGCACCGAAGCGGCCGGCGTCCCGGGACGGTCTCGCCTATGTGATCTATACGTCGGGTTCGACGGGGCGGCCGAAGGGTGTGGCTGTTGGTCATGGGGCGTTGGCGAATTTGGTGTCGGTGTTCGGGCC
>NZ_JBHWBS010000200.1:0-3231 GCF_042735655.1 Streptomyces sp. NPDC059567
CCTGCGCCCCGCCCCGGGGGATGGGGCCCACCGCGGCGTGGGGGGCCCCTTCACGCGTGGCGCAGGGCTTCAGCCGGACATGGCCACCAGGACCCGGCGGTCCCCGCCGAAGGGGCGCCGGCCGTGGCCGACCGCGACGTTGTCGATGACCATCAGATCGCCCTGGCGCCAGTCGACGTCGACGGCGACCTCCAGACCCCGGTCGTGGATGTGCAGGATGTGGGCGTCGGGGATGGGACTGCCGTCGGCGAAGGTGACGGACTGGGGCAGTTCCTCCGGAGGGAGGATCTGCGCCAGCTCGCGGGAGGTCTCGTCGCCGAGCGCGGCCGGGTGGAAGTGGTCCGCCTGGTTGAACCAGACCTCGGTGCCGGAGTGGGGGTGCTTGACGGTGGCCGGGCGGATCGGGCTGATCATGCGCAGCCCGCCGTCGGGCATCCACCGCCAGTCGAACTCCCCCTGTTCGAGGAAGGATTCGACGACGGTGCGGTCGTCGGTCTCGAAGGTCTGGCGCCAGCTGCGGCCTAGTCCGAAGCCGTCATGGAGGTTCTGGGTGTAACGAATGCCGGCCGCGAACGCGTCCCGCACCTCCTCGTCGAGGGAGTCCAGCCACAGGCCTCCGTCGACGACGGGCGTCGCGCCGCCGGAGCCGGGGGTGGTGGCGCAGTAGAAGAAGAGCCGTTCGGGCCATTGGTGGCTGTAGGACAGCTCGTTGTGCATGGCGATGGTCATGTGCTGCGGGTACTCGGTGGACGTGTAGAGGTTCCCGCCGACTTTGGTACGCGGCGAGGTGCCGTGCGTGTAGGCGAGCCGGTTCGGCAGCAGCAGGTCCATCGCGGTCTCGACGTCGTGCTCGGCGACCCCGAAGCCGCGGAACACGACGGCCTTCTCGCGAGCGAGCAGCTGGGCGAAGTCGCCTGTTCCGGCGAGAACTTCTCGAATCCCTTCGGCGCCGGTGCCGCCGCCCTCGGGGCGCAGCTCCAGCGGCTTCCAGTTCGCGGGGTCGGTGGTTCCCCTGGTGTCGGTCATGCCGGCCTCTTCTCCGTTTGCTTGCTACCTCGTCCGTGGTCCCGCGGCGCGACCGGGCCGCGGGGTCGTGCTGGAACACCTGTTCCGTCGTGTCGGGCCCGCAGGCCGGCCCCCGGGCGGTGGTGCCGGTGCTCGGTGCAGGCCGAGGCGGCCGGGGGACGCGCGAGCGGCGCCGGTGTGCCCGTGGCCGCGCGTGCCGACGGTCGCGGCTCACCCGGCCCGGCTCGTCGGCCATCTGGGCCTGGAGGCCCGGGAGCCGGGTCAGGGCCGGAGACCGTGGCCGGGGTGCCGGGACCCGGCGGGCCGGCGTCCGGACTTCCGGCTCCGCCGGGACGGGGGATTCCTGGGGCGGAGCCGGAAGCGTTCGGGGACGGGCCCCCGGGGCGGCCGGTCCGCGTCGAACTTGGTGACGGGCACGGCCGGAGACCCACTATGCGCCCGGCCGCACAGCCCGGGTCAACGGCCGCCGCCTGTTCGTTCAACTGCGTGCAGGGACCGGTCGAACAGCGCGCACGGGCCCGAGGTGGGCGTCAACAGACAGGCTTGATGGACGAGTTGGGGCGATGTCATGGTGGTGCGCCCGACGGATGTCGGGCCGCCCGGCACCGGCCGGCCTCCCCCACGCCCTTCGTCCACGCGTGCTCCCACGACGACTGGAGACCCTCTTGCACCCCATGACTGTGACCGAGGGCGCGCCATGCCCTATGTGACCTCCAATGGCATCCGGCTCTCCTACCAGCGCTCGGGCCAAGGGGAGCCGGTGCTCCTCATCATGGGCTCGGGTGCCGCCGGCCACGTCTGGACCACGCACCAGACGCCGGCGCTCAACGAGGCGGGCTACGAGACGATCATCTTCGACAACCGGGGCATCGGCGCCTCCGACTCGCCTCCCGGGATGTACACGCTCGCCGAGATGGCGGCCGACACCCGAGGCCTGATCGAGGCCCTGAACCTCGGCCCGTGCCGCATCGTCGGCACGTCCATGGGCGCGATGATCGCCCAGGAAGTGGCCTGCCAGGCACCGCACCTGGTCCGCTCTGCCGTCCTGATCGCCACGCGCGCGCGTTCCGACGCGACGCGGCGGGCCATGACGGAGGCGGACCGGGCGCTGCGGGAGAGCGGTGTGCGGCTGCCGCCGAGTTACGAGGCGATGCGCACGGTCCTGGAAATGCTGTCCCCGGCGACCCTGAACGACGACGCGGCGGCCTCCGGCTGGCTGGAGATCTTCGAGCTGACCGGCGGCGGCACGAGCGGTGGCGGCCAGGCCGGGGTGGACCGGGCGGGCGACCGCCGCGACGCGCTGCGCACGATCGCCGTGCCGTGTCGCACGATCGCGTTCGCCGACGACCTCATCTGCCCGCCACACCTGGTGGCCGAGGTCGCGGACGCCATTCCGGGCTGCGACCACGTGGAGATCCCCGACTGCGGACACCTCGGCAACCTGGAGCGCCCTGACGTGGTCAACGCCGCGATCCTCGAGTTCCTCGCCAAGTACTGAGGCTCCATCACACGTGAGGGCTCGCTGTGACACAGACAGAGACAATTGATTCGGAACCCGCGGCGAAGACCATGCGGCGCGGAGTGACCACGTGGACACTCCGGATGTCCTCGCCCGAGCAGCTGCGCCCGGTGGGCGCGAGCGTGCCCATGCGGGTGGAGCGGTCCCAGGTGCCGTCGATCGACCTGAGCCGTGCTCTGTACGCGGCGGTGGGCTCCCGGGTGTGCTGGACGGACCGGTTCGCGTGGGACCACGAGACCTGGGAGGCATGGGTCAGCCACGACTCCGTGGCGACCTGGATCGCCACGGTCCGGGGCACCGTCGCCGGCTTCTTCGAGCTGCAGACACGGTCGGGCGGCGCGGTGGAGATCGTGCTGTTCGGCCTCCTGCCGCAGTTCTACGGGCAGGGCCTGGGCGGTGCGCTGCTGACCGCCTGTGTGGAGAACGCCTGGCGCGGCGGTGTCGACTGGAGCCCGGGAGCCGGGCCCACGTCGCACGTCTTTCTGCGCACCAGCACGCTCGACCACCGCCACGCCGTGCGCAACTATCTGGCCCGCGGATTCGAGACGGCCGAGGTGGAGACGGCGGACAAGCCGATCCCCGACCCACGGCTCGCTCCCTGGCCGCTGCCGCACGACCCGCGGGCGATGCCGGCGGGCGACCTGTAGCGGCGCGGGTATGCGGCGGTTGCCGCGGGGCTCTTGCCC
>NZ_JBHWBS010000201.1:0-3201 GCF_042735655.1 Streptomyces sp. NPDC059567
CGAGGTCCTGGACGGGGGCGAGCGCCGACTTCTGGCGGAGTGGAACGAGACGGCCGTCCCGGTGGTGGCGGGTTCGCTGCCGGAGCTGTTCGCGGCGCACGTGGCCCGTGCGCCGGAGGCGGTCGCGGTGGCCGCGTCCGGTGTCGAGCTCTCGTACGCCGAACTGGAGTCCCGGGCCAACCGGTTGGCCCGCCATCTGGTCGCTCATGGGGTGGGTCCGGAGTCGCTGGTGGGGGTGTGCCTGGAGCGGGGTGCGGACCTGATCGTCGCGCTCCTCGCGGTCCTGAAGTCCGGTGGCGCCTACCTGCCTATGGACCCGGACTATCCGGCCGACCGCATCGCGTACATGGTCGAGGACGCCGCCCCCGTGGCGGTGCTCGCCTCCACCGGTACGGCCGAGGTGCTGCCCGTGACGGAAGCGGCCGTGGTGCTGCTGGACGACGCGGAGACGGTGGCGGCGCTGGCGGGGCTGGACGACGGTCCGCTGGGCACACGGATTCGGCCTGAGCACCCTGCGTACGTGATCTACACCTCGGGGTCGACGGGCCGTCCGAAGGGCGTGGTGGTCCCGCATCGGGGTGCGGTGAACCTCTGCGAGGGCCACAGCCGGACGGTGTTCGCCACGGACGGGGAGCCGATGAGGGTCGCGTTGACGACGTCGGTGTCCTTCGACGCGTCGTGGAACCAGCTCTCGGCCCTGTTCGTGGGACACGAGCTGCATGTGGTGGACGCGGAGACGTGGCTGGACGCGGGGGCTCTGGTGGCGTGGATGCGCTCTTCGCGCATCGACTTCGCCGAGGTCACTCCCTCGTACCTCCAAGTCCTCCTGGACGAGGGTCTGTTCGCGCACGAGCAGCACCCCGCCCGTATCGGTGTCGGTGGCGAGGCGGTCCCGGCCGGCCTGTGGGAGCGGCTGCGGTCGCTGGAGGGTGTGGAGGGCTTCAACTTCTACGGTCCGACCGAGGCGACGGTCGACACCGCCATCGCCCGCCTCTCCGACTCGGCCGCCGTCGTGGTCGGCAGGCCCGTCCCCAACGCCCGCGTCTTCGTCCTCGACGAGACCCTTCGGCCCGTCCCGGTCGGTGTGGCCGGTGAGCTGTACGTCTCCGGTGCCGGCCTCGCCCGCGCGTACGTCAACCGTGCGGCCCTGACCGCCGAGCGCTTCGTGGCTTCCCCCTTCTCGACGTCGGGCGAGCGCATGTACCGCTCCGGTGACCGCGTGAAGTGGGCGGCGGACGGTCAGTTGGTCTTCCTGGGCCGTACGGACGACCAGGTCAAGGTCCGTGGTTTCCGTATCGAGCCGGGCGAGGTCCAGGCCGCCGTCACGGCGCACCCGCAGGTCGTCCAGGCCGCCGTGGTGGTACGGGAGGACAGCCCGGGTGACCGTCGCCTCGTCGCGTACGTCGTCACCAGCGGCCAACCGGTGGAGCCGGTCGCGGAGTTCGTGGCCCGGAGCCTGCCCGAGTACATGGTCCCCTCGGCCGTCGTCGTCCTGGACGCCCTGCCGCTGACGGCCAACGGCAAGCTGGACCGCAAGGCCCTGCCCGCTCCCGAGCACGTGGTCAGTGCGGGGAACGGTCCGTCCAACGCCCGCGAAGAGATCGTGTGCGCCGCCTTCGCCGAGGTCCTGGGCCTGGAGAGCGTCGGCGTGGACGACGACTTCTTCCGGCTCGGCGGCCAGTCGCTCCTCGCCATCCGGCTCGTCGCCCTCCTCCAGAAGCGCGGCGTCTCCGTCTCGGTCCGCTCCTTCTTCCAGGCCCCAACGCCGGCCGGCCTCGCCGCCTCCGCGGGCGCCGTCCAGGTCGAGGTGCCGGCCAACCTGATCCCTGCCGACGCGACCGAGATCACGCCCGACATGCTGCCGCTCGTCGACCTCACCGCCGAGGAACTGGCCGCGGTCGTCGCCACCGTCGACGGTGGCGCGGCGAACGTCGCGGACGTCTACCCGCTCGCCCCGCTCCAGGAGGGCCTGCTCTTCCACCACCTCCTCGCGGACGGCGGTGACGACGCCTACGTCATGCCGACCGTGCTCGAGTTCGATGCCCGCGACCGGCTCGACGCCTTCGCGGACGCGCTCCAGCAGGTGGTGGACCGCCACGACATCTACCGCACGTCCATCGTGTGGGAGGGCCTGCGCGAGCCGGTCCAGGTCGTCTGGCGCCACGTGACCCTCCCCGTCACCGACGTCACCCTCGACCCCGAGGGCGGCGACCCGACGGAGCAGCTCGTCGCGGCCGGCGGCCTGCGCATGGACCTCGGCGAGGCACCGCTGATCCGGATGCACGCGGCCCGGATCCCCGGCACCGGACGCTGGCTCGGCCTGCTGCGGGCGCACCACGTCGTGCGCGACCACACCGCGCTGGAGATCGTCTTCAACGAGGTGCAGGCGATCCTCGCGGGCCGTGGCCGGGAGCTGGCGCAGCCGCTGCCGTACCGCAACTTCGTCGCCCAGACGCGCGGTGCCGTCGAGCGCTCGGAGCACGAGCGGTACTTCGCCGACCTGCTCGGCGACGTCACCGAGCCCACCGCACCCTTCGGCGTCGCGGACGTGCGCGGTGACGGCGCAGGAGCCGTACGTGAAGTGGTCCCGTTCGACACGGAGTTGACGGTACGGCTCCGGGAAGTCTCGCGGCGCCTGGGGGCCAGCCCCGCGACCGTCATGCACGTCGCGTGGTCCCGGGTGCTCGCGGCGGTCAGCGGCCGCGAGGACGTGGTCTTCGGCACCGTCCTGTTCGGCCGTATGAACGCGGGCGAGGGCGCCGACCAGGTGCCCGGCCCGTACATGAACACGCTCCCGGTCCGCGTCCGTATGGAAGCCTCCGGTGTCCGCGCGGCCGTGTCCGCGATGCGCGGCCAGCTGGCGGAGCTCCTGGAGCACGAGCATGCGCCGCTCGTCGTGGCGCAGCGCGCCAGCGGCGTCACCGGTGACACCCCGCTGTTCACCGCCCTGTTCAACTTCCGGCACAACCCCGGCCGCAGCGCAGAGGAGCGCGCGGACAAGCGTCGCCACGAGGGCATGGACGGCATGCGGGCCGTCTTCACGCGGGAGCGCACCAACTTCCCGCTGATGGTCTCGGTCAACGACAACGGCGACCTGTTCACGCTGGCCGTGGACGCGGTGGCGCCGATCGATCCGCGTGTGGTGGGTGAGTTCGTGCGCACGGCGGCCGGGAACCTGGTCTCCGCGCTCGAAGCGGCCCT
>NZ_JBHWBS010000202.1:0-3181 GCF_042735655.1 Streptomyces sp. NPDC059567
GGGGGGGGGGGCGGGGCCCCCCCCCGGGGGGGGGGTGCGGCCCGGCCCGTGCGGGTCATGTCGCGAGAAGACTGCGCTTCTGGGCCTCGAACTCCTCCTCGGTCAGCACACCCTGGGCCTTCAGGTCCCCCAGCTGCTTGAGCTGCTCGATCTTGGTGCTCATGTCGTCGCCGGGGGGCGCCGGAGCCGGCGCGGGTGGCTGCTGTGGCTGCTGCTGGTACTGCTGCTGCTGTCCGTTGTCCTGCTGGGCCCATCGGCCCGCCTGCCGCCGTGACACGCGGTTGGACACCGCGGTGGCGGTGCCGGCGACGACGGCGGTGCGGGCGACGCCGCGAAGAAGTCCGGGCATGGTCAGTCATCTCCCAGGGGATGCTCGGGGGACGGATGCGATCGGGAGGTCAGGCCGCCGCCCCTCCGCCGGACTCGGTGGCGTCCAGCGAGGCCAGCAGCGCCTGGACGGGAATCCGACCGCTCGCCACGATCTGCGCGCCGCTGCGCCGCATGGCTCGTGCGAAGGGGGCCGCCCACAGGTTCTCGTACACGATGACCCCGGCGGAGTTGCCCGGCTCCAGCGCGGAACCGGCATCGTCGACGTCGCTCTGGTCCAGCAGGCCGGAGGAGGCGCCCTCGAACACGGTGAGGTCGACCTCGTCCCCGAAGTCCCTCAGCTCCACCGCGGCGACCGTACCGTCCTCGTCCTTGCGGATGAACTGCAGGTCGAGAATGCGGATGACGCCCCGCTCCACCAGGTCGACGAGGAGGGGGAAACCCTCACCCGTCATCCGGTTGCCGGGGAACTCCAGGATCAGGTAGTCGACGGGTCCCATGTCCTCGAGTTCCGACAGGTCGTCGCTCATGGCCACTCCTCACGTGCTCGGGGCTCCCGCCTCGACCGGAGCCGGTTGCGGGCGGCCCCGCCCAGGCGACAGACGGCCTCCCCGCCATTCCAGCACCGCGCGGGAGCCTCCGCACGTCGTGGGCGGCGCGCCGGCACGAGCCTGACCACCGGCCGGGCCGCCCCCGAACCCGCTGCGGCGACGCTCGCGGGGCGCGCCCGGAGCGTCACACCACGCCCGAGGCGCGCCCGGAGCGTCACACCACGCAGAACTCGTTGCCCTCCGGGTCCTGGAGCACCACCGCGTAGTAGTCCATTCCGTCCGGCTCGTCCATCGTGTAGAGGATCGACGCGCCCAGGCCCGTCAGCCGCGCGACCTCCCCGTCCACGCGCTCGCGCCGCAGCGCGAGCGGCACCTCCCGGCCCCCGCCGACCTTCAGATCCAGATGCAGCCGGTTCTTGACCGTCTTCGGCTCCGGAACCTGCTGGAACCAGACCCGCGGCCCGACCCCCTTCGGGTCCACGATGGACTCGGGGAGCTCCCCGACCCCCTCGGTCAGCTCCTCCTCCGGCACCCCGATCGACGCCCAGTACGCCCGCCAGGTCTCGTGTCCCTCAGGCGGCGGCTCCGGTACGTACCGCAGGGCCTCCGCCCAGAAGCGGACGAGCCTCTGGGGATCGGCGCAGTCGACGGTGAGCTGCAGGGTCATCTCCGCTGGTTCCATGGAACGAGCCTCCCAGGCGGCACTGACAATCGGGTCAACAGGCCGGATCCGGCCGGGTGTTCGACCACGGCTACCGGTGGGTCAGGTCGTGGGGGAGAATCGGCATGCCGGTGACGATCAAGGGGGCAACGCACAGATGGCAACCACCAACGAGATCCCGGGCCCGGCGGGACTACCGCTGCTGGGCTCGATGTTCGACCTCAAGAACGACTCGCTCGGCACCTTCCTGAACGCCCAGCGCGCGCACGGGGACGTCGTTCGGATCACCGCGGGACCTCCCGGTATCCGTGCCACCGTCTACGGAGTCTTCTCCGCCGAGGGCGCCCAGCAGGTCCTGGCCACCGAGTCCGCCAACTTCCGCAAGGACAACGCCTTCTACCAGGAGGTCCGCGAGTCCTTCGGCAACGGCCTGCTGACCAGCCAGGACGAGGACTACCTCCGCCAGCGCCGGCTCGTCCAGCCGCTCTTCACCCGCCGCCGCGTCGACAGCTACGCCGAGGCCGTCGCCGCCGAGGTCGCCCGCGTCACGGAGGCATGGCGGACCGCCGAGGACTCCACCGTCGACGTCATCGACGAGATGACCGGATTCGCCCTGCGCGCCGTCGCCCGCATCCTCTTCGGCACGGACGTCGAGGCAGCCGTCGACATCGTGGAGCGCGCCTTCCCGGTGATGGGCGACTACGTCCTGCGCCGCGGCTTCTCGCCGCTGAACGTCCCGCGTGACTGGCCCACCCCCGGCAACCGCCGCGCCCTCGCCGCCCACGAGGAGCTGTACGCCGTCTGCGACCGGATCATCGCCGAGCGCCGGGCCGCCGGCGCCGCCGAGGACGGGGGCCAGGACCTGCTGTCCCTCCTCGCCGAGGCCGAGAGCGCCGAGGACGGCAGCTTCGACGCCTCCGAACTGCGCGAGCAGGTCCTCGTCTTCCTGCTCGCCGGGCACGAGACGACCGCCACCTCCCTCGGCTTCGCGCTCCACCTGCTCGCTCTCCACCCGGAGCAGCAGAAGCGGGCCCACGAGGAGGTCGACCGCGTCCTCGCCGGCCGGGCACCGGGCGCCGCCGACCTCGACGCGCTGCCCTACCTCACCCAGGTGCTCAAGGAGGCCATGCGGCTCTTCCCGGCCGCACCGGCCATCGGCCGGCGGGCGGTCGAGGCCACCGAGATCGGCGGCCACACCATCCCCGCGGGCGCCGATGTGATCGTCGCCCCCTGGGTCACCCACCGGCACCCGGCGTACTGGGAGGACCCGGAGCGCTTCGACCCCGAACGCTTCACGCCCGAGGCCGAGGCGAGCCGTCCGCGCTACGCCTGGTTCCCCTTCGGGGGCGGCCCGCGCGCCTGCATCGGCCAGCACTTCTCGATGCTGGAGTCGGTGATCGCCCTGGCGATGCTCCTCCAGGAGTTCGAGATCGAGGCGATCGACACCGAGGTGCCGGTCAACGCCGCGATCACCCTCCAGGCAGCGGGCTCGGCCCGCTGCCGTGTCCGGCCCCGAACCGCCTAGGGCGCTGCGTCCCCTAGGCCCGAGGGCCGGGGGAGACCCCAGGCGCGCGGCCTGTCCTGCCCTGATCCGCCGGACACGCCCCAGGACCGAGGCGCCGGTCCGGCCGGGAGGCCGGGC
>NZ_JBHWBS010000203.1:0-3179 GCF_042735655.1 Streptomyces sp. NPDC059567
CCCGGCGCATGCGGGCCCGGGCCCCGGGGCGCCCCCCCCCGGCGGGCCCCCGCGTTCCAACCGAGATCCGTCCCGCGCGGCCCGGGGGGGGGTCGGGTGCACTCGAAGGCGTGGAGGTACGCGTTGACCGGACGGATCTCGCCGATGACCAGACCCGCGTCCGTGAGCCGGTCGACCATGCTCTGCCGGGTGTGCTTCGCACCACCGACGTTGAGGAGCAGCAGCAGGTCCATGGCCGTCGTGAACCGCATCGACGGAGTGTCGTCCACGAGGTTCTCGATGACGACGACACGGGCGCCGGGCACCGCCGCCTTCCGGACGTTCGCCAGCGCCCTGCGGGTGCTGTCGTCGTCCCACTCCAGGATGTTCTTGATGACGTACACGTCCGCCTGGACCGGGATGTCCACGCGGCAGTCCCCGGGCACGATGCGGACCCGGGAGGCCAGCGGACCGTCCGCCCGCAGGCGCGGATCGGCGTTCTCCACCACCCTCGGCAGATCGAGCAGGGTGCCGTGCAGGTCGGGGTACTTCTCCAGCAGACTCGCCAGGACGTGCCCCTGACCGCCCCCGATGTCCACGACCGACGACACGCCGTGCAGATCGAGCAGGTCGGCGACGTCCTGGGCCGACTGCCGGCTCGACGTCGTCATGGCCCGGTTGAAGACGTACGCGGACTCGGGCGCGTCCTCGTTGAGATACGCGAAGAACTCCCTTTCGTACACGTCCTCGAAGACGTTGCGGCCGGAGCGCACCGCCTCGTCGAGCTTCGGCCAGACGTCCCACGTCCACGGCTCGGTGCACCACAGCGCGATGTACCGCAGGCTCTGCGGATCGTCCTCGCGCAGCAGCCGGGACATCTCCGTATGGGCGAAGGTGCCGTCGGCGTGCTCGGTGAACACCCCCTGGCAGGACAGTGCGCGCAGCAGCCGCCGCAGCGTCCGCGGCTGCGTCTTCACCGCCGCCGCCAGGTCCTCCACGGTCATGGGCGTGTCTCCCAGGGCGTCCGCCACACCCAGGCGGGCGGCCGCGCGTACGGCGGCGGCGCATGCCGCCCCGAAAACGAGCTCCCGCAGCCGCATGGGCGGCGGGGGAGCCGGATCAACAGTCGTCATCTGTCGCCTTGTCTGTGCAGTGGTGCCGTGGGTGGGGGAGTGGAGCCGACCGGTCAGCACATGCCCGCGGGCTCCGAGACCTCGCAGGTGTTGCCGCTGAAGGTGTTGCCCTTGCCGGTGTCCCGGTTGGCCAGGTCGGCCGAGCCGTTGCGCAGTACGACGTTGTCGCGGATCTCGTTGCGTTCGTTGAGGGCGCCCACGAAGCTCTTGAACAGCACGATGCCGCCGGACAGCGGTGAGGTGCCCACGTTGTCCTCGATGCGGTTCTCCGCCACCAGCGTCTCCTCGGCGCCGGTGAGGACGATTCCCGAGCCTTGCAGGAAGGGCAGCCGGGGGGTCTTGGGACAGTGCTTGTTGTTGGAGTGGATGTAGTTGCGGCGCAGGCTCATCGCCCCGGCCCGCGGGGTGGACTCGTCGCCCACCACGAAGACCGCGGCGCAGTTCCCGGTCGCCTCGTTGCGGTCGACGGTCAGGTTCCGCAGGCGCCGCACCGTGATGCCGATCCGGTTGCCGGAGAGACGGTTGTGACTGATCCGGGTCCCCTCGGCGTCGACGGCCCCGGCCTCCGTGTCGGTGGTGTTGGACACGAACAGTCCGGCGTCCGCGTTGTCCCGGGCGACGTTGTGGGTCAGCACACTGCGGACGGACCTCTCCAGGGCGATGCCCCAGTTGCCGTTCTTCTCGGCCGTCACCCGATGGACCTTCAGGCGGTCGGTCCGCGACGCCCACAGGCCGTTCTTGGCGAAGCCCTGGAGCTTCAGCGAGCGCACGGTGACGTGCTTGACGGGGCTGCCGTCCTTGCCGGTCACGCAGATGCCGTGGCCGGCCTTGGCACATGTGTCGTCGGCAGCGGCCTTGCCGGGCGTGATGACGGTGGGGAAGACGGTCGAGCCCCGCAGGGTCAGGTTCGAAGTGGTGATGCGGACGCTCTCACGGTAGGTGCCGGGGGAGAGGACGACGGTGTCCCCCGGCTTCGCGGCGTCCACGGCCTTCTGGATCGATTGGCCGGGCTTCACCCGGTGCACCGTCGGACTGCCGGCCGCCGCGGGGGCGGCGGCACCCAGTCCAGAGCCCACGAGAGCCACGGTGCAGGCCAGGTAGGCGATCTGTCGTTTGGTCATATCCCGAAGCTATGAGGGGGTGTTCCGGTCTGCCACCGCTGATCCCCCGGGTGGGCTGCATGTCCCCCGGAAGGTCCCCAGGCGGCCTGGCCCGCCGGTCGGACGCTAGCCCGTTCGCCGCTCGGGCGCCGTCGTTCTCGGGACGGTGCGCGATCCGCTGTGACCTGCGGCGACGAGGGCGGAAGGGCAGAAGTGCAACCCGAGCGGAGGACACCTGGTCGCGCTTCTCGCGTTGCGGTGATCCGAGGTGCGCGTTTGCCTCGTGCACGGAGCACAGCACAGGCGCCGCGCAGACAGGCCGGCCGAGAAAGCTCCGTAGAAGGAGAGAAGAATGCGTCTCGCACGTAGCGGTCTGCCGGTGGCCCTGATCGTCGTCGCCCTGACCCTGTCCGCCCCCACCGCTCTGGCCGTCGAAGGGGACCCCGGCTCGGGGGATCCCGCCGCCGGAGCGGCCGCCGCCGAGGAAGCCGCCGGGGAAGCCACCGGCACCGTCCGGATCAACCCGCGGAAGGCGTTCCCCGGTTCCACCGTCACCGTCACCACGTCCGCCTGCGGCAAGGAGACCTACGGCAAGGGCGAGTCGGAGGTGGGCGGGAAGTTCCACCTCCTGCCGGGTGAGCGGAAGGGCACCCTGGTGGGCGAGTTCAAGGTGCCCGAGGACGCCGCCTCAGGCACGGACACCGTGACCCTCAAGTGCCCGCCGCGGATCAAGCAGACCATCACGTACCACATCTCCGGCCGCCCGAACGGTGCCGTCGACGCCGGCTTCGGCTGGGCCGCCGGGGCCGAAGGGAGCGGCGGCAACGGCAGCCAGCTCGCCCTGGGCGCGCTGCTGCTGGGCGGAGCCGTCGCCGGCGGAGTGGCCCACATGCGTCGGCGCTCCGCGGGCGCCGGGACCTCGGCCTGACGATACGTCCGCCCTGGCCCGCAGCCCGCGGCCCCCGGC
>NZ_JBHWBS010000204.1:0-2938 GCF_042735655.1 Streptomyces sp. NPDC059567
CGGCCCGCCGGGCCGGCCCGCCCCCCCCCCCCCGCCGCATCGTAAGAGGAGCAGACGATGACTCACATACTCGTCGCGGGTGGCGGCATCGGCGGACTCGCCGCCGCTCTGGCCCAGGCTCGGGCCGGACACCGGGCGACGGTCCTGGAGGGCCGGCCGGAGTTCTCGGAGATCGGTGCGGGAATCCAGCTGGCGCCCAACGCCTTCCACGCGCTCGGCATCCTGGGGGTGCGCGAGCGGGTGGCCGAGCGGGCCGACTTCATCGACGAACTGCGCTTCCTGGACGGCACGTCGGGACAGCGGGTCGCCGCCATGGAGCTGACCGGCGCGTACCGGACCCGGTTCGGCGGTCCGTACGCCGTGGTCCACCGGGGCGATCTGCACCGGGCGCTGCTCGACGGCTGCCGCGAGGCCGGCGTGGAGCTGCTCGCCGGACACCGGGTGGCCGGCTACCGGCAGACCGGTGACCGGGTGACGGCGCTGACCTCGGCCGGGGAGCGGTTCTCCGCGGACGTGCTGCTCGGTGCCGACGGGCTGCGTTCGGCGGTAAGGGCCCAGCTCGTCGGCGACGGCGGCCCGCGGATCTCGGGGCACACCATCTACCGTTCCGTGATACCGATGGCAGAGGTGCCCGAGGAGCTGCGGTCGAAGACCGTCACCCTGTGGGCGGGCCCGGGCTGGCACTTCGTGCACTATCCGATCGGCGGCGGCGCGTTCCTCAATCTCGCGGCCACCCGGGACGACGGCGCCCGCGAGGAGATCACCGGCGCTGCCGCGAGCCGTTCCCATGTCCTGGGCGAGTTCCCCGGACTCTGCGAGGAGGCACGGCGTCTGCTGGAGCTCGGCCGGGACTGGAGGATCTGGGTGCTCTGCGACCGCGATCCGGTCGACGGGTGGGTGGACGGCCGGGTGGCCCTGCTCGGGGACGCCGCGCATCCGATGCTCCAGTACGCCGCCCAGGGAGCCTGCATGGCCCTGGAGGACGCGGTGGTCCTGGGCGGGCTGCTCGGTGCCCGCGCGTCGGTGGACGCGCCGCGGTGGCTGGTGGAGTACAACACGCTGCGGCGGGGCCGTACCGCCCGCACCACCCTGACCGCGCGCGAGATGGGAGAACGGCTCTACCACGCGGCCGGGGCGGACGTGCCGGTCCGGAACGCGATGCTGGCGGGCCTCTCCCCCGCCGGGCTGCGCGACGCCGTGGCGTGGCTGCACGGCTCCACGTCGTTCACCGAGACCCGAGAGCCCGCTCTGGCGCTTGCCGAGGCGGCATGACGCGCGGCTCCCCCGACGCATCCGACGGCGACCGCCACCCCGCTTCGAGCGAGGGGTGGCGGTCGTCCTCGTCCGCGCGCTCACCGTCGTCCGCGCTCACCCCCGCGTACCGGGCCGCCAGTTCGGCACCTATCCGCGCCAACTCCACCTGCACGGAGACGGGTTCGAGCACCTCGATCAGGCCGCCCCACCCCGCCAGATTCCGGGCGACGTCCAGCGGGGTCGGCGAGGCGAGGCGGATCCGGGCCCGGCCGTCGGCGGCCTCGCCGTCGGCGTGGCAGTGGCGTCCCAACCGGTCGCGCAGGACGTTCACGTACCGGGTCTCGACGAGCACGGTCGCCCAGGTGCGCGAGCGCTTGCGCTCCACGTCGCCGACGACCTCCTGCCAGGCCGCGGCGAGAGTGAAGTCGTCGGGGCGTTCGGCGGTCTCGCCGGTCTGCTCCGCGGCGGAGATCCGGTCGACCCGGAAGGTGCGCCGCCCCCGCTCGGTGCCGGCGATCAGGTACCAGATGTCGTCCTTGTCGACCAGACCCCAGGGGTCGACGAGCCGCTCGGTCCGCTCCCGGGCGCCGTTGGTGTACGTCAGCCGGACCTTGCGCCGGCGGATCACCGCGGCCTGCAGGCGGTCGACCATCTCCGGCCGGCCGCGGTCGCGCTCGCCCCACGGCGTGGGGTCGACCATGGTGGCGTCGGCGGCGGCCTCCGCGTCGGCCCGGAAGGTCTGCGGCAGCGCCCGCAGCAGCTTGTTCAGCGCCGCCTTGGCGTCCCCGGAAGCCGCCGCGGCCGGGCCGACGAGCAGGAACAGCGCCTGGGCCTCGTTGGCCGAAAGTCCGCTGAGGTCGGTCCGCGCCCCGCCGACGAGCGACCAGCCGCCGCCGCGGCCCGGCTGCGGATACACCGGGATGCCGGCGGCGGACATCGCCTCCAGGTCACGGCGTGCGGTGGCGACGGACACGTCGAGCTCTTTCGCCAGCTCGGCGGCGGTCACCCGGCCCCTGCGCTGCATGAGCAGAAGGGCGGAAACGAGTCGGTCAGCGCGCATGTTCCCAGCTTCTCTCGTAAAGTGCTCAGTTGGTGAGCGCTTTAGGTCGGAGGATGGTCACGGATACGGAACGAAGGAAGGAACCACCCATGCTGCGAGGACTCGCCACCGTCAACTTCTTCGCCGACGACGTGGAAGCAGCCAAGACGTGGTACGCGGAACTGCTGGGCGTCGAGCCGTACTTCGAGCGCCCTGGCGACGGGAAGCCCGCCGCCTACTACGAGTTCAGGATCGGTGACCACCAGACCGAACTCGGCCTCATCGACCGGCGCTACGCCCCGCCGGGTCTGCCCGACGTCCCCGGTGGCGCGATCGGCCACTGGCACGTCGACGACGTGGAGGGCACCCTCGCCCGGCTGCTCTCGATGGGCGCCACGCTGTACACGCCGCTGACCGAGTACGGTCCCGGCTTCGTCACCGCCTCCGTGACCGATCCCTTCGGCAACGTCCTGGGCATCATGTACAACGAGCACTATCTGGAGATGCTGGGCGCCTGACGCGCCCTCCCGGCCTCGGCGCTCGCACCGCGGATACGACCGTGGGCCCCCCCCCGGGCGGGGGGGGCCCCCCGCGCCCCCCGCGCCCCGGGGGGCGCCCGGGGGGCCCCCCGCGGGCGCGGCGCCG
>NZ_JBHWBS010000205.1:0-2431 GCF_042735655.1 Streptomyces sp. NPDC059567
GCCCCGGGGCACACCGCCCCGGGGCCGTTCGCGCGTTCCGGACTCCCCGGGGGAACCCGTCAGACGGCGGCGGCTTCGGCCGCCGTCGCCGCCTCAGTCACGGCCTTCGGCGCCGTGCCCGGCGTCAGGATCGCGTACACCGCGCCGCCGACCAGGCCGGACAGTACGAAGCTGCAGTCGATCCCGCCCGTCAGGGCGAGCAGCGGCCCCTCGTACAGCGGGGTGGAGACGGACGCGAGCCCCACGGCCGCGCCCAGCGCCCAGGACGCCGTGGCCCGCGGGTGCCAGCCGGCCCGGAACCAGTAGATGCCACCGCGCGCCCGGCGGTTGTAGACCTGGAGCGCCTCCGGGTCGTACGCACCGCGGCACCGTGCGTGGCCGATGAGCGTGATCACCGCCCAGGGCGTGCCGATCGCCGTCAGCAGCAGCACGAACGACGTCATCGCGGTCTGCGCGTCCGACGCGAAGTGGCCGAGGAAGACGAAGGCGGTGGCCACCGCAGCCACCACCAGCGTGGCCCGCGCCCGGGTGGCGCGCGGCAGGATCGCGTCCAGGTCGAGGCCCATCGAGTACAGCATCAGACCCGCGTTGCCGACCGAGCCGGCGGTCGCCGCGAGGAGCAGGGGCACCAGGTACCAGACGGGCGAGGCGGCGACGAGGGGGCCCGCGTAGTCGGCGCCGCCGCGCGCCGCCAGCGCCGTGTACGTGCCGAAGAGCTGCGGGATCAGGAGTCCGGCGAGCAGGCCCAGACAGGTGGTCCGCCAGACGGTCTTCGAGCTGTGCTTCGCGGGGGAGATGTAGCGGGTGTAGTCGCCGAGCAGGGTGATGAAGGCGACCGGGCCGCTGAGTCCGGCGGCGACGGCGGAGAGCACCCAGGTGGGCCAGAACGAGCCGAGCAGGTAGGGGGTCTCGGGCACGGCGGCCGTGGTGACGTCGCCCGCGTAGGCGACCAGGCCGAGCGCGAGGAGCAGGGTCATGCCGACCGCGAGCGCCTTGCTGAGCCGGAGCAGCAGCTTGTAGCCGTACACCGCGGCGACGACCGTGAAGGCGGCCAGGACCGCGTACACCACTGTGTGCGCTGCGCCGCCGGTCGGCAGTCCGATCAGCCGGGCGAGCGTCCCGACGACCACGTCGCCGCCGATCCACAGCGTCAGCGCGGTGTAGCCCAGGGAGAGCAGCAGTCCGACCACCGAGCCGACGAGCCGCCCGCGTACGCCGAAGAAGGCGCCGCTGGAGGTGGAGAGGTTCGTCGCGGTGCGCAGCGAGACGAGCGCGAGCGGTGCGGTCACGGCCACACCGACCACCGTGCCGACGAGCACGGAGGTCACCGAGGCCCACAGCCCGAGGCCGAAGGAGACCGGCAGCCAGCCGAAGACGATCACGCCCAGGCAGAGGTTCGAGCCGAGCAGGATCGACAGGAGGTCCCGCGGTCCGCTGGTGCGTTCCGCCTCGGGGATGGTGTCGACACCGCGCTGTTCTATCGGCATGGGTACTCCCTGCGGGGAAGAGGGGGCGGGGTGGGGAGGGGGGCGGCACATCAAGGTGAATTAGAGCGGCGCTCAATGTGGCCCACGCCAGTGCACCACGTCAATGCTTGGTTGTGAAGGTTTCAGCGTTTAGAGTGTCGTTCAAACAGGAGGTGTTTCTGACGTGCGACTGACCCCCACGGAACGCGACCGGCTGCTGCTCTTCGGCGCCGCCGAGCTCGCCCGGGCACGCCGGGCGCGGGGCCTGCGGCTCAATGTGCCGGAGGCGACCGCCCTCATCGCGGACACCGTCTGCGAGGCGGCTCGCGACGGCCTACGGCTCGCCGAGGCGATCGCCGCCGCCCGGTCCGTGCTCGGCCCGGACGACGTCCTGCCGGGTGTGGCCGATGTCGTCACCGAAGTGCATGTCGAGGCCGTTTTCGACGACGGCTCGCGGCTCGCGGTCGTCTCCGACCCGATCGGCGGCGGGAAGCTCGGTGAAGGCGCGCCGGGCGCCCTGCTGCCGGGTCCCACCGAGGCCGAGCCGTCGCCCGCCCTGACCGTGGGCGTCCGCAACACCGCGACGGTCCCGGTCAGCGTCACCTCCCACTTCCACTTCTTCGAGGCCAACCCGCGCCTCGACTTCGACCGGGCCGCCGCCTACGGAATGCGGCTGGCGATCCCCGCCGGAGCGTCGTTCCGCTTCGATCCCGGCGGCGAGGCCGAGGTCGGCCTGGTCCCCCTCGGGGGCGCGCGCGTCGCCATCGGCTTCGCCGGTCTGGTCGACGGCCCGCTGGACGCGCCGGGCGCGAAGGAAGAGGCCCTGCGACGCGCCGCGGCCTGCGGCTACCTGGGAGTTGAGGCGTGATGGACCCGTACGAGTACGCGTCGGTGCACGGTCCCCGGGCGGGCGACCGGGTCGTCCTGGGTGACTCCGGTCTGGTGGTCCGGGTGGAGTCGGACTC
>NZ_JBHWBS010000206.1:0-2428 GCF_042735655.1 Streptomyces sp. NPDC059567
CCGCGAACAGCTCCGGCAGCGAACCCGCCACCACCGGGACGGCCGTCTCGTTCCACTCCGCCAGAAGTCGGCGCTCGCCCCCGTCCAGGACCTCGACAGCGCTCAGCCGGGACTGCGGAGCCGTGACCAGCAGCTCGATCGCCTGGGCCCAGCGGGCGACGATGCGTTCGGCCGTCTCGACGTCGAAGAGGTCGGCGGAGGCGACGACCGAACCACGCAGGCCCGCGGGGGCGCCCTGGGCGTCGAAGACCTCCGTGACCGAGGCGTCCAGGTCGAACTTCGCCGCGGACTCGCTGGTCGCCGGGCCGTCGTGGGTGGCGGTCCTGCTCGGGGCCGGGGCGTCCGCGCCGGCCGTGCCCGGCAGGTCGAGGACGGCCTCGCCGGTGTTCTGGACCTTCAGCATGACCTGGAACAGGGGGTGTCGGGCCAGGGAGCGGGCCGGGGCCAGCTCCTCGACGAGCTTCTCGAACGGCACCTCCTGGTGCTCGAACGCCGCCCAGCCCGTCTGCCGCACTCGCGAGAGCAGTTCGGTGAAGGTCGGGTCGCCCGACACGTCCGTACGCAGGACGAGGGAGTTGATGAAGAAGCCGACGAGGTCGTCGAGGGCAACGTCCGTACGCCCGGCGACGGTCGTGCCGATCGGGATGTCGGTGCCCGCGCCGAGGCGGGAGAGCACGGCCGCGAGGGCGGCTTGCAGCACCATGAAGGGGGTCACGCCCTCGGCCTTGGCTAGCTCGGCGAGGCGCGCATGCACCTCGGCGGGCACGGTCAGCGGCACCTTGTGGCCTCGGCGGGAAGGGACGGCCGGCCGCGAACGGTCGACAGGAAGCTCCAGCTCCTCCGGAATGTCCGCCAACACTCCGCGCCAGTAAGCCATCTGAGTGGCCATCACGCTCTCGGGATCCGACTCGTCGCCGAGCATCTCGCGCTGCCAGAGCGTGTAGTCGGCGTACTGGACGGGCAGCGGCTCCCACTCGGGGGCCTTGCCCTCGCTGCGTGCCGCGTAGGCCGTCGAAAGGTCGCGGGCCAGCGGGCGCTTGGACCAGCCGTCGCTCGCGATGTGATGCGTCACCAGGACGAGCACTTGCTCGTCGCCACCGGTCGAGAACAGCGAGGCACGGATCGGTATCTCGGTCGACAGGTCGAAGGTGTGGCCGAGGACGTCGGCGATCGCGCCGTCGAGCTCGGCCGGGGCGACCGCGGCCACCGTCAGCGCCCAGTCCAGGTCGGCCGCCTTCAGGATGTGCTGGTACGGCTCGCCGTCCGCGACCCGGTAGACCGTGCGCAGGACCTCGTGGCGGCCGATCACGTCCCGCAGGGCCGCGCCGAGCGCGGCACCGTCGGTGTCGCCCGAGAGGCGGAGCACGACCGGGATGTTGTAAGTGGAGGTCGGGCCCTCGGACTGGCTGAGGAACCACAACCGACGCTGCGCGAATGACAACGGAATCATCAGGACTCCTCCTGGTTACGCATCGGCCGCAACGCCGGCCTTGCTGTCTTCTGGTTGGCAAGTTGTTGTGCGAGTGCTGCCACGGTCGATGCCTCGAGGAGCACTCGGAGCGGGACCTCGACGCCCAGATCGGCGCGGATCCTGCTGGTCAGACGGACGGCGAGCAGCGAGTGGCCGCCGAGCGCGAAGAAGTCGTCGTCGACGCCGACTTCAGGCAGACCGAGGAGTTCGGCGAAGGCCGCGCAGAGGATCTCCTCCTGGCGGTTGGCCGGCCCGCGCCCCGCCGCGACGGAATGCTCGGGGGCGGGGAGAGCCTTGCGGTCGAGCTTGCCGTTGGCGGTCAGCGGGAGGGCGTCGAGGACGACGAACGCCGCCGGGACCATGTGCTCGGGTAGCCGCAGGGCAGTGAACTCTCGTACGGCGGCTGGTAGTTGTTCTTGGTCGTCAGGTTGTGTCGCGACGACGTAGGCGACGAGGCGGGTGTCACCCGGAACGTCCTCGCGGGCGATGACGGCGGCCTGTGCGACCTCGCGGTGCGCGGCGACCACGGCCTGGACCTCGCCCGGCTCGATACGGAAGCCACGGACCTTGACCTGCTCGTCCGCCCGCCCGAGGTACTCCAGGACACCATCCGTGGTCCAGCGGGCCACGTCACCCGTGCGATACATCCGCCCGCCCGGCTCGAACGGATTCGCGGTGAAGCGCTCCGCCGTCAGACCCGGACGCTTCACATAACCCCGCGCGAGCTGGACGCCGGCGATGTAGAGCTCACCCGCAACCCCCGGAGCAACCGCCTGAAGGTGGTCGTCCAGGACGTAGAGCCGGGTGTTGGCGATCGGACGCCCGATCGGCACCGACTCCCCCACCTCCTGGCCGGCGGAGATCTCGAAGACACAGCACCCGACCACCGCCTCCGTCGGCCCGTACTCATTCACGACCACCGACCCCGGAGCCCGCGACAGCCAGTCACGAACCACC
>NZ_JBHWBS010000207.1:0-2377 GCF_042735655.1 Streptomyces sp. NPDC059567
CGCCCGGAAGCGCGACCGCGGTGTCGTTCCACTCGATCAGCACCCGACGCAGCCCCGCCTCGTCCAGAACCTGGACCGTGCTCAGCGGCACGTCCAGGCCGGCCACCAGGGCGGATTCGAGGGCGGAAACCAGGTTCTGCGCTGCCGTGCGCAGGAAGAGGCCCACCGTCTCGGGGTCGATCGGCGCGACCGCGTGGACGGCCAGCGAGATCCGGTCGCCGTTGTCGTCGACCGAGACCATCAGCGGGTAGTTGGTGCGCTCCTCGAAGAAGACCCTCCTGATCCCGTCGAGCCGCTCGTCGCGGACCTGAGGGGCCTCGGGCTCGGTCGTACCGCCGCCGCTGTTGTGGCGGTAGTTGAACAGCGCGGTGAACAGGGGTGCGTCACCCGTCACCCCGCTGGCCTGCTGCGCCACCGTGAGCGGCGCGTGCTCGTGCTCCAGGAGCTCCGCCAGCTGGCCGCGCATCGCGGACACGGCGGTGAGGACGCCGAGTTCGTCGGTGCGCACGCGGACCGGCAGGGTGTTGAGGAAGGGACCAGGCACCCGGTCGGAGCCCGTACCGGCGTTCATGCGGCCGAACAGGACAGTGCCGAACACCACATCCTCGCGACCGCTGACCGCCGCAAGCACGCGGGCCCACGCCAGGTGCAGCAACGTCGCCGGGCTTGCGCCCAGTCGGCGCGAGACGTCGAGCAGGCGCGTGTGCAGCTCGTCACCGAAGACGACCCGGGAGCGGGTCGTGCCCGTGCCGTCGCCGTGGACGTCGACCAGGCCGAAGGGGGCCGTGGGCTCGGTGACGTCGCCGAGCAGTTCGGCGAAGTACCGCTCGTGCTCGCCGGTGGACACCCCGGCGCGGGCCTGCGCGACGAAGTTGCGGAAGGGCAGGGGCTCTGCGAGGGCGCCGTCGCGTCCGGTGAGGAACGCGTTGACCTCGGCGAGCATGACCTCCAGGGCGGTGTGGTCCTGCACCATGTGGTGGATCCGCACCAGCGCCAGCCACTGGTCCCCGCCGGGCACGCGGCCCGCGAGGATCCGGATCAGCGGGGCCCGGCCCAGGTCCATGGATCCGCCGCCGGCCGCGAGGAGCTGCTTCACCGGATCGCCGCCCTCGGCGTCCAGGGCGACGGACTCGACCGGCAGGGTCGCCTGCCGTCGCACCACCTGGACCGGCTCGCGCAGGCCCTCCCACACGATGGACGTGCGGTAGATGTCGTGGCGGTCCACGACGCTCTGGAGCGCCTGCGTGAAGGCGTCGAGCCGCTCACGGGCGTCGAACTCGACGACCGTCGGCATGACGTACGTGTCCTCGCCGCCCTCAGCGAGGAGGTGGTGGAAGAGCATCCCCTCCTGGAGCGGGGCGAGCGGGTAGACGTCCGCGACGTTCGCCGCGCCACCGTCGACAGTCGCGACGACGGCCGCGATCTCGTCGGCCGTGAGGTCGACGAGCGGCAGCATCTCCGGCGTGATCGCGGTCGCACCCGCCGGGATCAGGTTCGCCGGGACGGCCACCTGCTCGGCGCCCGCCGAGGCGGCGAGACCGGCCGGGGTCGGGGCGTCGAAGAGCGCCCTGATCGAGACGGAGACACCGCGTGTACGGAGCAGGGCGACCAGACGGATCGCGAGGAGCGAGTGGCCGCCGAGCCGGAAGAAGTCGTCGTCCACGCCGACGCTCTCCAGGCCCAGGACCTCGGCGAAGGCCGCGCACAGGATCTCCTCGCGGGCATTGGACGGACCGCGGCGGCTGTCGGTGACGTACTCGGGGGCGGGCAGGGCCTTGCGGTCCAGCTTGCCGTTGACGTTCAGCGGCAGTGCGTCCATGACCACGATCGCCGACGGGACCATGTAGGACGGCAGGCGGTTGCTGACGAACTCGCCGATGTGGACTGGCAGTTGAGTCGCCTCGACCTCCTCTGCCGGAACTACGTAGGCGACCAGACGCTTGTCCCCCGGGGTGTCCTCTCGGGCGATGACGACGGCCTGGGCGACCTCCGGGTGGCCGGCCAGCACCGACTGGACCTCGCCCAGCTCGATGCGGAAACCACGGATCTTGACCTGCTCATCCGCACGGCCCAGGTACTCGATCTGACCGTCCCGCGACCACCGCACGATGTCACCGGTGCGGTAGAGACGACCCCCCGTGGTCGAGTACGGATCGGCGACGAACCGCTCACCCGTCAGCTCCGGACGCCCCAGGTAACCCCGAGCCAGACCCGCACCAGCGATATACAACTCTCCCGGGACCCCGGCAGGGACCGGGGACAGGGCACCGTCCAGGATGTAGACGCGGGCGTTGGATATCGGCCGCCCGATCGGCACGACCCCGTCCACCTCAGTGTCGGAATACCAGGCCGTCGTGTAGACCGTGGCCTCAGTAGG
>NZ_JBHWBS010000208.1:0-2267 GCF_042735655.1 Streptomyces sp. NPDC059567
GGCTCACAGCGTGTGTGTGTGCGTGAGTGTGTGTCACACCCACCCCCACAGACCCCGATCGGTACGGGGGCGCCCCTTCTTCGGTCTGCGCCGTTCGTCCTACGTGTGTCAGATCCGGACCTGTACGGCGCCGGAGAGCCGGTCGTGGAGGCCACGGCCGTCGCGGTCCCAGATGAGGGCCGGGATGGCGAGGCAGACCAGGACGCTGCGGACGACGACGCGGAGGAAGCCGAGCCGGCCGCCGTTCACCGAGGCGACACGGAGGCCGAAGAGCCGCTTGCCGGGGGTGGAGCCGACGGTGCCGACCGTGAGCACGCTCAGGGCGAGCAGGATGACGATCGCCCAGTTGCCGGTCGCCTGGCTGTAGCCGTCGGTGAGCAGGCCGTATGCGATCAACATGCACAGCGCCCAGTCGACGGCGAGGGCGCCGATCCTGCGGCCGGGCCGGGCGATCGAGCCGGGCCCCTCCTCGGGAAGTCCGAGCTGCTCCCCCCGGTAACCGAAGTCGACGCCTGCGTCCTCGGCCGCCGCGCGGGGTCCCGAGAGCCACGATCCCATTGCTTGCCTGTTGTCCACGCGTCCACGGTACTGCGCCCGTTTTTGATCACTTCGGCCCGGGTCGAGGTCGGACGCGCACGGCGCTTCGCGATGCCGAGCGCGGCCGCCCCGGTTAACTTGGGCGAAACAAATGGGTCATGCTTGAGAAATCCCGTCTGCCTATGGTCGGGTCCAGCGTGTGCCACCGCACTGGCCGCACGACCGAGCTGCAACCCCGCCCCTCCCCGGGCCGGGAGTAGGAGGAGTTGGATGTTCCAGAACGCCGACGAGGCCAAGAAGTTCATCAAGGACAACGACGTCAAGATGGTCGACGTCCGTTTCTGTGACCTTCCGGGAGTGATGCAGCACTTCACGATCCCGGCGACGGCGTTCGACCCGTCCGAGGAGCTGGCCTTCGACGGCTCGTCGATCCGCGGCTTCCAGGCCATCCACGAGTCCGACATGGCGCTGCGCGCCGACCTGTCGACGGCCCGCCTGGACCCGTTCCGCCGCGACAAGACGCTGAACATCAACTTCTTCATCCACGACCCGATCACGGGCGAGCAGTACAGCCGTGACCCGCGCAACATCGCGAAGAAGGCCGAGGCGTACCTCGCCTCCACCGGCATCGCCGACACCGCGTACTTCGGCCCCGAGGCCGAGTTCTACGTCTTCGACTCGGTGCGCTTCAACACCACCGCCAACGAGGGCTTCTACCACATCGACTCCGAGGCCGGCGCCTGGAACACCGGTGCGGTCGAGGACAACCGTGGTTACAAGGTCCGCTACAAGGGCGGCTACTTCCCGGCCCCGCCGGTCGACCACTTCGCCGACCTGCGCGCGGAGATCTCCCTGGAGCTGGAGAACGTCGGCCTCCAGGTCGAGCGCCAGCACCACGAGGTCGGCACCGCCGGCCAGGCCGAGATCAACTACAAGTTCAACACGCTGCTCGCCGCGGCCGACGACCTGATGCTCTTCAAGTACATCGTGAAGAACGTCGCCTGGCGCAACGGCAAGACCGCGACCTTCATGCCGAAGCCGATCTTCGGTGACAACGGCTCCGGTATGCACGTCCACCAGTCGCTGTGGGCCAACGGCGACCCGCTGTTCTACGACGAGACCGGCTACGCGGGCCTCTCGGACACCGCCCGCTACTACATCGGCGGCATCCTCAAGCACGCCCCGTCGCTGCTCGCCTTCACCAACCCGACGGTGAACTCGTACCACCGCCTGGTCCCGGGCTTCGAGGCCCCGGTCAACATGGTGTACTCGCAGCGCAACCGCTCCGCCGCCATGCGCATCCCGATCACGGGCTCGAACCCGAAGGCCAAGCGCGTCGAGTTCCGCGCGCCGGACCCGTCCTCGAACCCGTACCTCGCCTTCTCGGCGCTGCTCCTCGCGGGCCTCGACGGCGTCAAGAACAAGATCGAGCCGGCCGAGCCGATCGACAAGGACCTCTACGAGCTGGCTCCCGAGGAGCACGCGAACGTCCAGCAGGTCCCGACCTCCCTCCCGGCGGTCCTGGACGCCCTCGAGGCGGACAACGAGTACCTGCAGGCCGGCGGTGTCTTCACCTCCGACCTGATCGAGACCTGGATCGACTACAAGCGCACGAACGAGATCGCCCCGATCCAGCTGCGCCCGCACCCGCACGAGTTCGAGCTGTACTTCGACATCTAAGTCGCGGACCGATCGACGGCGAAGGCCGCCACCCGCGCGGGGGTGGCGGC
>NZ_JBHWBS010000209.1:0-259 GCF_042735655.1 Streptomyces sp. NPDC059567
CTTAGGTTCTAGCGATCATCGCAACGCCCCAGTTCAGGGAGAGCGATGAGCTTCGAGCCCCGCGAGAACCGGCAGCACACCGGGGGTTACAAGTTGCGTGCGGAGCGGGAGGAATACTTCCGCCTCATGCAGCTCGGATACGGAAACCGCGAGGCCAGCCGCCTCGTAGGCATCAACCCTCGGACCGGTCGTGTGTGGCGAAACGGTCGGCCCGAGGGCAGCAAGAAAGGCCCCGTTGCTCCCGCACAAGTTGTGCGGG
>NZ_JBHWBS010000209.1:269-1871 GCF_042735655.1 Streptomyces sp. NPDC059567
GGGGCGGGTGAGCGCCGCGGCGTGCGCCCCCCCCCCCCCCCCGCCCCGCCCCCCCCCCCGCCCCGCGCCCCCCCCCCCCCCGCGCGCGCGATTCTTTGCATTTGCGGGAGGACGAGCGAATCCATATCGCCGACCGGCTGCGGGAGAAGGCGAGCATCCGGACGATCGCCGCGGAGCTGGGCCGCAGCCCGTCGACCATCAGCCGCGAGGTCCAGCGCAACCGCACGGTGCTGCACGGCTACAACAACCGCTGGTACTACCGGCCCCACGCCGCCCAACGGCGGGCCGACGCCCGCCGGCCCCGTCCGAAGACCGGGAAGATCGGCGGCAACCCACGGCTGCGCGACTACATCCAGGACCGGTTGGAAAGGCGCTGGAGCCCGGAGCAGATAGCGAACCAGCTGCGGCGTGACTTCCCCGACGACCTGGAGATGCACGTGGTCCACGAGACGATCTACCAGGCTCTCTACGTCCAGGGCCGGGGCGTACTTCGCCGCGAGCTGGTCCGGTGCCTGCGGACGGGCCGGGCCCGGCGGAAGCCTCACCGGCAGGCCACCAGCCGTCAGAAGCGGTTCGCGGCCCCGATGATCCTGATCAGCGAGCGGCCGGCCGAGGCGGACGACCGAGTGGTGCCAGGGCACTGGGAAGGCGACCTCATCGTCGGCGCCGCTCACAAGTCGGCGATCGGCACGCTCGTGGAGCGGTCCACTCGGTTCACGATGCTCGTGCACCTGCCCGACGGGCACCGGGCCGAGCAGTTCCAGCGGTTGCTGACCGACACCATGCGCCCGCTTCCGCCGCAGCTGCGGCGGTCCCTGACCTGGGACCAAGGCAATGAAATGGCCGGCCATGCCGCGTTCGCGCTCGGCGCCGACATGCCGGTTTACTTCTGCGACCCCGCCAGCCCCTGGCAGCGCGGCTCGAACGAGAACACGAACGGCCTGCTGCGGCAGTACTTCCCGAAGCACACCGACCTCTCCCGCTACAGCCGCGAGCGCCTGGACGAGGTCGCCGCCGAACTCAACGGCCGCCCACGCAAGACGCTCGGCTGGGACACCCCAGCCGAGCGCATGCATGCACTGCTCGCCACCACACGTCAGTGATCACGAGTTGCGACGATCATTGAAATCCGCCTTCAGCGGTGCTCACGCCTTCTCGTGCGCTGAGCCGCCGCCATCAAGAAGAGGCCGACCAGGAGAATCGCCCCGCCGGTGAGGGTGCCCCACTGCCGCGTGGCGGAGTCGCTGATCACCAGTCCGAAGACCACCTGCCAGCACATCGCGAAAGCCATCACCAGCTGACCCCAGCCGTAGAGGCGAGGGGCACGAACGTAGCGCCGGTTCATGGGGAGCACCCATCCACGGGTAACCGCCGCCACGCCGGACGCGGCGACGAGCGACGCTATGAGAACAAGAGGTACGGCGGCGTAGAGGGTCATGATCTCGCTCCCATGCGCCGGGCCCACGCCGGACACCAGCGCGAGCATGGCACCCGCCGTGCTGGGCGTCCATACACTTCCCTGCGAGCTCACATGATTGGTCGGCGATGAGGCCTAGGATCGTCGCTACACACACGGTGTTGCGACGATCCCTGGAATCCGCC
>NZ_JBHWBS010000210.1:0-1870 GCF_042735655.1 Streptomyces sp. NPDC059567
TCTCGAAGACACAGCACCCGACCACCGCCTCCGTCGGCCCGTACTCATTCACGACCACCGACCCCGGAGCCCGCGACAGCCAGTCACGAACCACCGCACCAGGCAGAGCCTCACCACCGACCACCCACGTACGAGCGGAAGAGGCGACCGAAGCGTCGTCGAGCATCTCCACCAGCAGCGGCAGATGAGCAGGAACGGCCTTGACCAGACCAAAACCACCAGGCTCCCGGATCAGCTCCGCCAGCCCCTCGGCTCCACCAACCTCACTCGCCACCACTGTCGAACCGGACACCAACGGCACCAGAACACTGGTCACCGTCAGATCGAAAGCCAGCGACGAATGCAGCGGAGCACCACCACCCTGCGCCATCCGGTAGGCATCAGCGGCCCAGGCCACATAGTTCGCCAGACCACCATGAGTGACAGCCACACCCTTCGGCCGGCCCGTCGAACCCGAGGTGTAGATGACGTACGCAAGCCCCTCAGCAGCAACCGTCACCTCGGGCGACTCCGCCGAAGCCGCCGCAAGCTGCATCCCCAGCAGCGCGCCGTCCAGGGCCACGAACCGGTTCCGACCGGCCGGCAGATCACCAAGGATCTCCTCGGTCGTCAGCGTCAACACCGCACCCGAATCGGACAGCATGAACCCGATCCGCTCAGCCGGATACTCCGGATCAATCGGCAGATACCCAGCCCCCGCCTTCCACACCGCGAGAACCGCCACCACCGCATCGACCCCACGCGGCAGACACAGACCCACCACCGACTCCGGACCAATGCCCTGACCGACCAGGTAATGGGCCAGCCGGTTCGCACGGGCGTCCAGCTCCGCATACGAGACCGATTCGCCGCCCCCTACCACAGCCACCGCATCCGGCGTCCGCACCACCTGCGCCGCAAACAGCCCCGGCACCAGCACCGACCCCAGATCGGCAGCCGTGTCATTCCACTCCACCAACACCCGACGCCGCTCGACGTCACCGAGGACCTGGAGAGCACTCAGCCGGGTACGGGTGTCGGTGACCAGCAGTCCCAGCACCCGAACCAGGCGCTCACCCAAGCCCTCGACCGTCTCCCGGTCGAACAGATCAGCCGCCGCAACCACCTGGCCCCACACCCCGGCCGGTGCACCCTGCTCGTCGAAGGCCTCGGAGACCCGGATCTCCAGGTCGAACTTGGCCGCCGTCTTCGCGACCGCGACGCCCCCGGCCCGTACGCCGGGGAGATCGAGGACGGCCTCGGCGTTGTTCTGGAGGTCCAACTGGACCTGGAACAACGGGTGCCGGGCCATCGACCGCGACGGCGCCAGCTCCTCCACGAGCCGCTCGAACGGCACCTCCTGGTGCGCCAGGGCGGAGAGACTCGTCTCCCGCACCCGGCCCAGAACCTCGCGGAACGTCGGGTCCCCCGACAGATCCGTACGCACGACCAGGGTGTTGATGAAGAAGCCGACCAAGTCGTCGAGGGCTTCGTCCGTACGCCCGGCGTTCGCCGAACCGATCGGGATGTCCGTACCCGCGCCGAGGCGCGAGAGCGTCATCGCCAGGGCGGCCTGGAGGACCATGAACGTGGTCACACCCTCGGTCCGCGCGACCTCCACCAGCCGGGCGTGCACCTCGGCCGGGACGACCAGGGGAACACGGTGGCCGACGTGCGAGGCGACCGCCGGCCGTGACCGGTCGAAGGGAAGCTCCAGCTCTTCCGGGTAGCCTGCCAATGTCTCACGCCAGTACGTGAGTTGGTTGGCGATCACACTGTCGGAGTCGGCCTCGTCACCGAGCAGCTCGCGCTGCCAGAGCGCGTAGTCGGCGTACTGGACCGGCAGCGGCTCCCACTCCGGGGCCTGGCCCGCGCTCCGTGCGGCGTAGGC
>NZ_JBHWBS010000211.1:0-1838 GCF_042735655.1 Streptomyces sp. NPDC059567
CGCCCCGCACCATGCGGGGCGCCCTCGGCGTACGTACGGGAGAACCGTTACGGCAGTGCCAGCATCCGCTCCAGCGCCAGCTTCGCGAAGCTCTCCGTCTCCTTGTCGACCTCGATCCGGTTGACCAGGTTGCCCTCGGCCAGCGACTCCAGGGCCCACACGAGGTGCGGCAGGTCGATCCGGTTCATCGTCGAGCAGAAGCAGACCGTCTTGTCGAGGAAGACGACCTCCTTGTCCGGGTGCGCGTCGGCCACGCGGCGGACCAGGTTCAGCTCCGTGCCGATCGCCCACTTCGAGCCGGCCGGGGCCGCCTCCAGCGTCTTGATGATGTACTCCGTCGAGCCGACGTAGTCCGCCGCGGCCACGACCTCGTGCTTGCACTCGGGGTGCACCAGCACGTTCACGCCGGGGATCCGCGCGCGGACGTCCTCGACCGAGTCGAGCGAGAACCGGCCGTGCACCGAGCAGTGACCCCGCCACAGGATCATCTTGGCGTTCCGCAGCTCCTCGACGGTCAGGCCGCCGTTCGGCTTGTGCGGGTTGTACAGGACGCAGTCGTCGAGCGACATGCCCATCTCACGCACCGCGGTGTTGCGCCCCAGGTGCTGGTCGGGCAGGAACAGGACCTTCTCGCCCTGCTCGAAGGCCCAGTCCAGGGCGCGCTTGGCGTTCGACGAGGTGCAGATCGTGCCCCCGTGCTTGCCGGTGAAGGCCTTGATGTCGGCCGAGGAGTTCATGTACGAGACGGGCACGACCTGCTCGGCTACGCCGGCCTCGGTCAGCACGTCCCAGCACTCCGCGACCTGCTCGGCGGTGGCCATGTCGGCCATCGAGCAGCCGGCCGCGAGGTCCGGCAGGACGACCTTCTGGTCGTCGGTGGTGAGGATGTCGGCCGATTCGGCCATGAAGTGCACACCGCAGAAGACGATGTACTCGGCCTCCGGGCGCGCCGCCGCGTCGCGGGCGAGCTTGAAGGAGTCGCCCGTGACGTCGGCGAACTGGATGACCTCGTCGCGCTGGTAGTGGTGGCCGAGGACGAAGACCTTGTCCCCGAGCTTCTCCTTGGCGGCGCGGGCGCGCTCCACGAGGTCCGGGTCGGAGGGCGACGGAAGGTCGCCGGGACACTCCACTCCGCGCTCGCTCTTGGGGTCGGCCTCGCGGCCGAGCAGCAGGAGGGCGAGCGGCGTCGGCTGGACGTCCAGGGGCTGGGCGGTGGTCACGTCACGCACCCTTTCTTTCTGCGGAAGACCTTTTCGTCTAAATGACGCTATCTATCATAACCTCTTCACGTCAGTTTGACGATGGCCATAGTGTCGATGTGACGAATTCGCGGTCCACGGATCGGATCTTGTCGTTCTCCGGACGGCGAGCGGGTGTGCGAGCATGAAGGGGAAAAGACGTGAAGGCCGAGCCTCGCCCGGAATGAATCCGGGGCCCCGCCGGTTGCAACCGTCGGCAAGCAGTCTCCGTACAACCCGGGAGAGAAGCAGATGTCCGTATCGGACGAGAAGACCACTGTCAGCGACGGCATCCTCCTGTCTGACGCCGCCGCGGCCAAGGTCAAGGCCCTGCTCGACCAGGAAGGCCGCGACGACCTGGCGCTGCGCGTCGCCGTACAGCCCGGCGGCTGCTCCGGCCTGCGCTACCAGCTCTTCTTCGACGAGCGTTCGCTGGACGGCGACGTCGTCAAGGACTTCGACGGTGTCAAGGTCGTCACCGACCGCATGAGCGCCCCGTACCTGAGCCCCGCCGCCCTGATGGCCGCCCTCGCCGCCCCCGGCGCCGGCCCCCGCCCCACGGTCCTCGACCCCGCCTCCGGCACCGGCACGCTGCTCCGC
>NZ_JBHWBS010000212.1:0-1119 GCF_042735655.1 Streptomyces sp. NPDC059567
AGTCAACGTCTTCTGGGCACTGATTCGTGACCGACGGTGCTACCAAGTCGTACCCCCAGTGACTCACGTGGCTTGACTTCAAGATTGGGAAGCGATCTCGACTTTGTTGTCGTCGTCCCGGAGCTGGTGCTGGGCCACCTCGTAGAAGTGGCGGAGGTCTGCCAGGGTCACCCCGTCGGCCCGGAGGAGGTTCTTGATTCCTTCCTTCAGGGCAGGGCCTGCATGGTTCACGAGCCTCGTGATGGCGATCCGGTAGTCGTCGAGGCGGATGCGGTGCTGGTCGGTCTCGATGAACGTGCGCATGGCCGCGGGGCCGTCGGCGATAGCCTTATGGCCGGCTTCCTTCATGTACTCGCTGGCCATCGGGTCGGCGATGATCGCGAGGATGGTCTTGCGGTCCCGCTCCGCCTGGTCCTCGCCAGGCACATCCGCGGCCTCGTGGTCGAGTGCGGTCGGAGCCGGCGGATTGGTGGTGGATGCGGCGGCCTCGTTCGTGTCGGCGAACGCCGGCGACGCGAGGAGGAATGCCGGAGCCAGAGCAGCGGTAGTCACAACTGCGGCGATCCGGGATAGTCTCACAGAAAATACCCCCAGAGGGAATGGTGCTTGCGCCGCAAAGACTCACCATCGACCCAAGGTTGTACAGGGCAGAAGTATTCGTTCGAATGGCTTCTAGCGCGCGCCTTGGGGAGCAGTCGCGGAGCGTGACCTAGATCTCTTGATTGTGAGGGGGGCTCGTGAGCCGCGTACGCCTTGTCGTCTGGCCGAGCGAACGTCCGGCACTCAGGAGAGGGCGGTGACGCTGCCTTGGGCAGGTGTCGAACGACGAGGGCGATCGCCTTCCTCGGCGGTGGCGGCTTCCGCGTAGGTGGTCGGGTGGGCCCGGGGTCGCGACGAGCCATCCGCTTCCTTGGCGGGGATGCACTGCGGAGATGCCGGGTGTATGGGGGCAGTGTGCGGGGCGGTGCGGTAATGAGTTGGGCACCGGCTTCTCCACAATGAGCTCAATGCTCGTCGGGGGGGGGGGGGGGGGTACGCCCCCGAAACCCCCACAAAACAAAAAGGCTGGTCACCACACCGCCCAGGCAGAACGGGCGACGCACCAGCGGGCGCCCGGGC
>NZ_JBHWBS010000212.1:1129-1602 GCF_042735655.1 Streptomyces sp. NPDC059567
TTGCTGGGGGTGGTGGGGGGGTTGGGGGGGGCTGGGGGGGGGGGGGGGGGTTTTTGGGTGGGCGCGGGTCTAACAACACTGTTTTTTATGGGGGGGGGGGGTTAGGGTGGGTTTCCCCGCCTCCCCCCCCCCATCGAAACTTCCTGGAGCCTACCGACACGCGAAGCCTTTCGGGCTTCCGCAACGGTGGGCCGCGGTCCGGCGGGCCTGGAACCGCTGTACGACAACGAGCTCACCAACGACGGCTTTCATCCTGCGGCTGGCGGACGAGACCAGCTACCCCATCGACTGGGACGAAGTCCGCAGCAACGACCCCTTCGCCTATGACACCTGCGCCCCTCGCTAGGGCTGGGCCCAGCACATCGACGACGTCGAACAGGTCAGCCACTGGACTTCCTTCCACCCTCCGTTGATGGCCCTCACTGGCGAAGGGTGTGCGTCAAGCGGCAGGGCCCGGCGGTATCCGCCGGGCC
>NZ_JBHWBS010000213.1:0-1508 GCF_042735655.1 Streptomyces sp. NPDC059567
CCGCCGTCGGCGAGGAGGTGGTGGAAGAGCAGGCCCTCCTGGAGCGGGGCGAGCGGGTAGACGTCCTTGACGTTGGCGGCGCCGCCGTCGACGGTCGCGACGATGCGGGCGACCTCGTCGGCCGTGAGGTCGACGAGCGGCAGCATCGCGGGCGTGATCTCGGCGGCGCCCGCCGGGATCAGATTGTCCGGTACCTCGACCAGCTCGGCACCCACGGAGAGTGCGACTCCGGCCGGGGTCGGAGCGTCGAAGAGGGCCCGCATGGAAACCGTGACGTTATGCCTGCGCAGGATCTCGACGAGGCGTACGGCCAGGAGAGAGTGGCCGCCGAGCCGGAAGAAGTCGTCGTCGACTCCCACGTTCTCAAGGCCCAGGACCTCGGCGAACGCCGCGCAGAGGATCTCCTCGCGCACGGTCGTCGGACCCCTCCCGGAGCCGGCGAGCCCGGCCAGGTCGGGGGCGGGCAGGGCCTTGCGGTCCAGCTTGCCGTTCACCGAGAGCGGCAGGGCCTCAAGGACCACGACGGCCGAGGGGACCATATGGGCCGGGAGCCATCGGCCGGCGAACTCGCGGACGGACAGTGTGAGTTCTTCCGTCTCGTCCTTCGGTACGACGTAGGCGACGAGGCGGGTGTCTCCGGGCACGTCCTCCCGGGCGATCACCGCGGCCTGGGCGACCTGCGGATGCGAGGCCACCACGGCCTGCAGCTCACCAGGCTCGACACGGAAGCCCCGGATCTTGACCTGCTCATCCGCCCGCCCGAGGTACTCCAGGACACCATCCGTGGTCCAGCGGGCCACATCACCCGTGCGATACATGCGCTGACCAGGCGTGAAGGGGTTCGCCACGAAACGTTCGGCCGTCAGGCCCGCCCGGCCGGCATAGCCACGAGCAAGCTGCACCCCCGCCACATAGAGCTCTCCCCCAACGCCCACCGGCATCGGCTCAAGAGCCGCATCGAGAACATAGGCACGGGTATTGGCAATCGGAGCACCGATCGGCACCGACGACGCCCCCGGCACACACTCCCAAGCGGTGACATCCACCGACGCCTCCGTCGGCCCATACAAATTGTGCAGCTCCACCCCCGGCAGCACAGAGAAGAACCGCTCCTGCGCCACCACCGGCAACGCCTCACCCGAACAGATGACCCGCCGCAGCCCACCACACTCCCCCACCGAACCCTCGGCCAGGAAAGCCTCCAACATCGACGGCACGAAATGCGCCGTCGTCACACCCTCCTCGACGATCAACCCAGCGAGATAACCAGGCTCCCGATGCCCACCCGGCCTCGCCACCACCAGCGCCGCACCCTCCAACAACGGCCAGAAGAACTCCCACACCGACACGTCGAAACCGAACGGCGTCTTCTGCAACACCCGATCACCAGCGCCAAGCCCATACCGGCCCTGCATCCACACAAGACGGTTCACGATCCCCGCATGCGACACCACCACACCCTTCGGCCGCCCCGTCGAACCCGACGTGAAGATCACATACGCCGGATT
>NZ_JBHWBS010000214.1:0-1487 GCF_042735655.1 Streptomyces sp. NPDC059567
ACCCCTGGAGAGAGGTCGGGCGCCGTCGTCGATACCGTGCGGTGCGAGGCCGACTGTCGTGTCGGCCTGTCGGCTACTTCTCCTGCTGCTTCCGCCAGCGGATGCCCGCCTCCAGGAAGCCGTCGATCTCGCCGTCCAGGACCGACTGGGGGTTGCCGACCTCGAAGTCCGTCCGGAGGTCCTTGACCATCTGGTACGGGTGGAGGACGTACGAACGCATCTGGTTGCCCCAGGAGCTGCCGCCGTCGCCCTTCAGGGCGTCCATCTTGGCGCGCTCCTCCTGGCGCTGGCGCTCGAGGAGCTTGGCCTGGAGGACGTTCATGGCGCTCGCCTTGTTCTGGATCTGGGAGCGCTCGTTCTGGCAGGAGACCACGATGCCGGTCGGGATGTGCGTGATGCGCACCGCCGAGTCGGTCGTGTTGACGCCCTGGCCGCCCGGGCCCGACGCGCGGTAGACGTCCACGCGCAGCTCGGACTCGTCGATCTCCACGTGGTCGGACGACTCCACGACCGGGAGGATCTCGACGCCCGCGAACGAGGTCTGGCGACGGCCCTGGTTGTCGAAGGGCGAGATGCGGACCAGACGGTGCGTACCCTGCTCGACCGAGAGCGTGCCGTAGGCGTACGGCGCCTTGACCACGAAGGTGGTCGACTTGATGCCGGCCTCTTCCGCGTACGAGGTCTCGTAGACCTCCGTGCCGTAGCCGTGGCGCTCGGCCCAGCGCAGGTACATGCGCTGGAGCTGCTCGGCGAAGTCGGCGGCGTCGACACCGCCCGCCTCGGCCCGGATGTTGACCAGCGCCTCGCGCTCGTCGTACTCGCCGGAGAGCAGCGTGCGGACTTCCATCTCGTCCAGCGCCTTGCGGACGGAGACGAGCTCCGTCTCGGCCTCGGCGCGGGTGTCCGGGTCGTCCATCTCCTCGGCGAGCTCGAAGAGCACCGCGAGGTCGTCGATCCGGCCGCGCAGGGCCTCGGCCTTGCGGACCTCGGCCTGGAGGTGCGAAAGCTTGCTGGTGATCTTCTGCGCCGCCTCCGGGTCGTCCCAGAGGGACGGGGCCGCGGCCTGCTCTTCGAGCACGGCGATGTCGGCCCTCAGCTTTTCGAGGTCCAGGACGGCCTCGATCGACCCCATGGTCGAGGAGAGGGACTTCAGCTCTTCGGATACATCGACGACTGCCACGCGTCCAGCGTAACGGCTCGTGGCAAGCGACCGGACCCGCCCGCCCGCGCCCTGGCGCTGCGCGGACGTCACCCAGGGGGGGTGCCCTGCCGATCAGGCCGGATCAGGAAGCGGCGTCCGGTGCCGTGGATCGCGAGGCGGAGGAGGGAGTCGACGCGGACGACGACGCGGCGAGGCGCGGTGCCGGACGCCGCGAGCCCGGCACGACCTAGGGGGGTGTCTTGTCGATCAGGCCGGATCGGGGAGCGGCGTCTGGTGCATGGGGCCTCCCCAGGCCCGCAGGGGCCGAGGGGACGGATCGCAAGGC
>NZ_JBHWBS010000215.1:0-1463 GCF_042735655.1 Streptomyces sp. NPDC059567
TCGCCCTCGAACACGACAGCCACCGCATCCGGCGCCCGCTCCACCTGCGCCTCGAACAACTCAGGCAACGTCGCCGGCACCAGATCGGCATCCGTCTCATTCCACTCCTCCACCACCAGACGACGCTCGTCGTCGCCGAGCACCCGGATCGCGTTCAGCGGCAGGTCGGGTCCGCCGTCCAGCGCGGACTCCAGTGCGGTGACGAGGTGGGTGACGGTCGTGCGGGCCAGGGCAGCCACGGCGGCGGAGTCGATGGGGGCCATCGCGTCCACGGAGAGACCGATCTCGTCCCCGTTGTCGTCGACGAGGAGCGCGAGCGGGTAGTTGGAGAGTTCGCGTGCGGAGAGCAGGCGCGTCCCTTCCATCGCCCCGTCCCAGCTCGTCTCGGCGTCCTGGCCGACGTTGTGCCGGTAGTTGAGGAAGGAGGTGAACAGCGGGGTGTCGCCGGTGACCCCGCCGGCGCGCTGGGCGACGACCAGCGGCGCGTGTTCGTGCTCCAGGAGTTCCGCCAGCTGGCCGCGCATCGCGGACACAGCGGCGAGCGCGCCGAGTTCGGAGGTGCGGGCGCGCACCGGCAGCATGTTCATGAAGGGGCCGGGGACACGGTCGGCGCCCGAGCCGGCGTTCATGCGTCCGAGCAGGACGGTTCCGAAGACCACGTCGTCGTGGCCGCTGACGGCGGCGAGGACCCGGGCCCAGGCGACGTGCAGGACGGTCGCCGTGCTGACGCCCGCGCGGCGCGCGGCTGTTCTGAGCCGTGCGGTCAGCTCCTGGGCCAGTGGGAGCGCTGCGAGGACGGCGTCCGATCCGTCACCGCGTACGTTCGTCATTCCGTACGGGGCGGTGGGCTCGGTGACGTCGCCGAGGAGGTCGGTGAAGTAGCGCTCGTGTTCGGCGCGGTCGATGGTCGCGTGGGCCTGGGCGACGAAGTTGCGGAACGGCAGTGGCTCGGGCAGTTCGTCGCCCCGGCCCGCCAGGAACGCCTGTACCTCGTCGAGGACGACCTGGAGCGCGGTGTGGTCGCGAACGGTGTGGTGCATGCGCAGCAGCACGAGTTGGCGGCCACCACGGATGTCGGCCGTCACGTGCAGGTCGAGCAGCGGGGCCCGGCGCAGGTCCATGTGGGCGCCGGCGGTGGCGACGAGGTCGGCGACCGGGTCGGCGGCAGCCGGGTCCAGGGTCACGTCCACGACGGGCAGGGTGGCGTGGCGCCATACGACCTGGACCGGCTCGCTCAGGCCCTCCCACGCCAAGGACGTCCGGTAGATGTCGTGCCGGTCGATCACGCGCTGGAGTGCGTCGGCGAAGGCGTCGACGCGTACGCGGGAGTCGAACTCGAAGACCGCCGGCATGACGTAGGCGTCGTCCCCGCCGTCGGCGAGGAGGTGGTGGAAGAGCAGGCCCTCCTGGAGCGGGGCGAGCGGGTAGACGTCCTTGACGTTGGCGGCGCCGCCGTCGACGGT
>NZ_JBHWBS010000216.1:0-1437 GCF_042735655.1 Streptomyces sp. NPDC059567
CGCTTCCCAATCTTGAAGTCAAGCCACGTGAGTCACTGGGGGTACGACTTGGTAGCACCGTCGGTCACGAATCAGTGCCCAGAAGACGTTGACTCGTCGGCGTGCGAGCGCGAGCACGGCTTGGATGTGGCGCTTGCCCTCGGCTCGCTTCCTGTCGTAGAAGCGGCGCGAGTTCGGGTCGCTGCGGATGCTGATCAGCGCGGAAGTGTAGAAGACGCGTTGGAGGCCGCGGTGGTACTGCTGCGGCCTGTGCAGGTTGCCGTGGGACTTGCCGGAGTCGTGCGGGGCGGGTGCCAGGCCGGCGAAGGCGGCCAGCCGGTCAGGGGTGGCGAACGACGCCATGTCGCTGCCCACGACGGCCAGGAACTCGGCACCCAGCAGGGAGCCGATTCCGGGCATGCTGGTGATCACTTCAGCGAGTTCGTGCTGGCGAAACCGGCCCTCGATGAGCTTGTCGACTTCCGCGATCTTCTCGTTGAGGGCCATCACCTCCTCGACCAGCGCGCGCACCATCGAGGCGATGGCCGCCTCTCCCGGGACGGCTGTGTGCTGTCGCTCGGCGGCCTCGACGGCGGCGGTGGCCAGGGACTCGGCGTTGCGAACGTTTCGGGCTCGCAGCCACTTGGTGAGGCGGACCAGGCCGCTGCGGCGGATGGCCGCCGGGGTCTGGTAACCCGTCAGCAGTACGAGCGGCCCCTTGGTAGTCACGTCCAGGGCACGTTCCAGCGCGGGGAACATGCAGGTCAGGGTCGCACGGAGGCGGTTGATCGACCGGTTGCGGTCGCATGCGAGGTCGGTCCGGCGGGCGGTGAACAGCTTCAGCTCGGCGGTGATTTCGTCGCTGGGACGTATGGGCTTGAGATCGCGACGGACCCGGGCCTGGTCGGCGATGACGAGCGCGTCGCGGGCGTCGGTCTTCCCCTCGCCCCGGTAGCCGTCCGAGGCCCGGTTGACCGCGCGGCCGGGGATGTAGAGCAGTTCCTGTCCGTGGTTGACCAGGAGGGCGATCAGGAGGGCGGCTCCGCCGTCGGCCATGTCGACCGCCCAGGTCACCTCGTCCGCGAGGGCGAGGACGTCGGCGAGGAGCTGGAGAAGTTCCGGCTCGTCGTTGGCCATCCGACGCGACAGCAGCTTGGTGCCGTCCGCGTCGAGGACGACGCAATGGTGGTGGGTCTTGCCGCTGTCGATCCCGGCCCATGCCCGGCTCATCGTGCTCCAGTCGATCGTCGTTGCAGTACACGCCACGGACGACCTCGCCGGCATTGCCTTACACAGCGACTTGTTCGCATTTCCCAATCAGCGGCCTGGTCGTCGTGGGGTGCTGGGCGGCGAAGCGAGCTCAGCCACGGACGGCAGCCGCCTGAAAGCCACACCCAGCACCCCTGGGCGACCCAACCCTACGAATGGCTCGATCAACCCGTCCAAGAACGTAAGGCC
>NZ_JBHWBS010000217.1:0-1400 GCF_042735655.1 Streptomyces sp. NPDC059567
TCGAACAGCTCGTGCACAAGCCCCGCCGAACCATCCGACGCCGTGTCGTTCCAGCCGACCAGCACCCGCCGACGCTCGTCCTCAGCCAGCACCTCGATGGAGGTGAGCGGCAGGTCCGGGCCGCCGTCAAGTGCGACCTCCAGTGCGGAGACCAGGTTGCCCGCAGCGGTGCGCACGAGGGTGCAGACCGCGAGGGAGTCGATGGGCGCGACCGAGTCGACGGCCACCTCCGTGCGGTCCCCGTAGTCGTCGAGCAGGACGACCAGCGGGTAGTTGGTGCGCTCGCGCACCGACAGCAGCCGCACTCCTTCCATGCCCTCGTCGACGCCACGGCCTGGGTTGCGCCGGTAGTTGAGGAAGGAGGTGAACAGCGGGGTGTCGCCGGTGACCCCGCTGGCACGCTGGGCGACGACCAGCGGGGCGTGCTCGTGTTCCAGGAGTTCCGCGAGCTGGCCGCGCATCGCGGACACGGCGGCGAGCGCGCCGAGTTCGTCCGTCCGTATGCGCACGGGCAGGGTGTTCATGAAGGGGCCCGCCACCCGGTCGGCCCCGGAGCCCGCGTTCACCCGGCCGTACAGGACGGTGCCGAAGACCACGTCCTCACGGCCGCTGACGGCGGCGAGGACCCGGGCCCAGGCGACGTGCAGGACGGTCGCCGTGCTGATACCGGCGCGGCGGGCGACGGTCCGCAGCCGGCGGTCCAACTCATCCGGGAACGGGAGGACTTCGTGGACCGTGTCGGCGCCGTCTCCCCGCACGTCCGCCATGCCGTACGGGGCGGTGGGCTCGGTGACGTCGCCGAGGAGGTCGGTGAAGTAGCGCTCGTGCCCGGCCCGGTCGGCCCTGCCGCGCACCTGAGCGACGAAGTTGCGGAACGGCAGCGGCTCGGGCAGTTCGTCGCCCCAGCCCGCCAGCAATGCCTCGACCTCGTCGAGGACGACCTGGAGCGCGGTGTGGTCGCGAACGGTGTGGTGCATGCGCACGAGGACCAGCCAGCGGTCTCCACCGGGGTCGGCCGCGACGTGGGCGCCGAGGAGCGGGGCCCGCCCGAGGTCCATGTGGGCGCCGCCGGTCTCGACGAGCTCGGCCACGGGGTCGGAGCACTGCGGGTCGAGGGTGACTCCCTCGACGGGCAGGGTGGCGTGGCGCCATACGACCTGGACCGGCTCGCTCAGGCCCTCCCACGCGAACGAGGTCCGGTAGATGTCGTGCCGGTCCACCACGCACTGGAGGGCGTCGGTGAACGCGTCCGCCCGGTCGCGGGAGTCGAACTCCAGGACGGCACGCATGACGTAGGCGTCCTCGCCGCCGTCGGCGAGGAGGTGGTGGAAGAGCAGGCCCTCCTGGAGCGGGGCGAGCGGGTAGACGTCCTTGACGTTGGCGGCGCCGCCGTCGACGGT
>NZ_JBHWBS010000218.1:0-1390 GCF_042735655.1 Streptomyces sp. NPDC059567
CCTAGTAGTGCTTTGTTAGGTGGTCTTGTCGTGGTGGGTGGGTGGTAGTTCGCTGGCTGTATGAGGTCTGGGGAGCTTGCCGCGGTGCGGGGCCGGTTGGAGGAGTTCGCGGCGGAGGTGTTCGCGCCGTTGGTGCGTCGGGACCAGCGGGCGAAGGGCGCGTTATATCTGCGGGGGCTGCTGCTGGACGGCCGCAGGAAGTCGATGCAGCCGATGGCTGAACGGCTCGGTGTCGATCACCAGCAGTTGCAGCAGTTCATGACAACCTCGACGTGGCAGGTCAGGGACGTGCGGGCCCGGCTGGCGTGGCGGGCGGTGGCCGTCGTGCAGCCGCAGGTGTGGGTGGTGGACGACACCGGCTTCCCCAAGGACGGCCGTTCCTCGCCCGGGGTGGCCCGGCAGTACTCGGGCACCCTGGGCAAGGTCGGCAACTGCCAGATCGGCGTCAGTGTCCACGCCGCCTCCGAGGAGGCTTCGTGCCCGTTGTCCTGGCGCCTGTTCCTGCCCGCCGCCTGGGACGGTCCCGACGCCCAGGCCCGCAGGCGGGCCTGCCGGATCCCCGACGACGAGTGCCATCGTCCCAAGTGGCAGCTCGCCCTGGACATGCTCGACGAACTCGCCGGCTCCGGGCTGCGGCCCGCCGTCCTGGTCGCAGATACCGGCTACGGCGCGAACGCCGACTTCCGCCACGGCCTGGACGAACGCGGCCTGGCCTGGGTGCTGCAGGCCAAGGGCGAGATGACCGCCCACGGCCAGGACGCGGTGCCGCACCAGCCCGAATACGGCGGGCTCGGCCCCAGGCCGCTGCCCCGCTATCGCACCCGGCCCGTGTCATTGCGCGAGCACGTACTGGCCGCGGGTCGCGGCCGCGGTCGGACCGTGACCTGGCGCAAGGGATCGAAGGCGGCGATGAGCTCGCACTTCGTGTTCCTGCGCGTCCGGCTCGCGGGCCGTCGCCCGAAACCGGCCGCCGACGGCACGATCGGGTTGTCCTGGCTGATCGCCCGGTGGCCCGAGGGCGAGCGCGAACCGGTGCAGTACTGGATCTCGAACCTGCCACCCGATATCCCCGCCAGGGATCTGGTCCGGCTGGCGAAAGCCCGGTGGCGGATCGAGCACGACTACCGCGAGCTGAAAGCAGCCCTGGGCCTGGACCACTTCGAGGGCCGTTCGTTCGCCGGCTGGCACCGGCACGTCACCCTCGTCACCGCCGCCCACCTGTTCCTGACCGAACAGCGGAGACACCCAAAAGCCCATGCCAGGGCCTGACCCTCTACCAGGCCCTGGACCTCCTCCAACAGCTCATCGCCACCTGGACCGGCACCTGCCCCACCTGCCGACAGATCGTCCCATGGCAGCCCTACGACACCACCTAACAAAGCACTACTAG
>NZ_JBHWBS010000219.1:0-1290 GCF_042735655.1 Streptomyces sp. NPDC059567
TGTTCCGGCATGTGGCCGGAACCGCCCCACGCGCTTGTGTCGGGGATACTGGTAGGCGCAGACGTAGAGGGAAAGGCCACACATCGTGACTGAGATCGAGATCGGGCGCGGCAAGCGCGGCCGCAGGGCGTACGCGTTCGACGACATCGCCGTCGTACCGAGCCGGCGCACCCGGGACCCGAAGGAGGTCTCGATCGCCTGGCAGATCGACGCCTACCGCTTCGAGCTTCCGTTCCTGGCCGCCCCCATGGACTCGGTCGTATCGCCGCAGACCGCGATCCGCATCGGCGAGCTGGGCGGCCTCGGCGTGCTGAACCTCGAGGGTCTGTGGACCCGGTACGAGGACCCGCAGCCGCTGCTCGACGAGATCGCCGAGATGGACGAGGCGACCGCGACGCGCCGTCTGCAGGAGATCTACGCCGCTCCGATCAAGGAAGAGCTGATCGGGCAGCGCATCAAGGAGGTGCGCGACTCGGGTGTGGTCACCGCTGCCGCGCTCTCCCCGCAGCGCACCGCGCAGTTCTCCAAGGCCGTCGTCGACGCCGGCGTGGACATCTTCGTCATCCGTGGCACCACGGTCTCCGCCGAGCACGTCTCGGGCGCGGCCGAGCCGCTCAACCTCAAGCAGTTCATCTACGAGCTCGATGTCCCGGTCATCGTCGGCGGCTGCGCCACGTACACCGCGGCCCTGCACCTGATGCGCACCGGCGCGGCCGGTGTCCTGGTCGGCTTCGGCGGCGGCGCGGCGCACACCACGCGCAACGTGCTCGGCATCCAGGTCCCGATGGCGACCGCGGTCGCCGACGTGGCCGCGGCCCGCCGGGACTACATGGACGAGTCGGGCGGCCGGTACGTCCACGTCATCGCCGACGGCGGTGTGGGCTGGTCGGGCGACCTGCCGAAGGCGATCGCCTGCGGTGCCGACTCGGTCATGATCGGCTCCCCGCTGGCCCGCGCCACGGACGCGCCGGGCAAGGGCCACCACTGGGGCATGGAGGCCGTCCACGAGGACGTGCCGCGCGGCAAGCTGGTCGACCTGGGCATCGTCGGCACGACCGAGGAGATCCTCACCGGTCCGTCGCACACCCCGGACGGCTCGATGAACTTCTTCGGCGCCCTGCGCCGCGCGATGGCGACGACGGGCTACAGCGAGCTCAAGGAGTTCCAGCGCGTCGAGGTCACGGTCGCGGACGCGCAGCACAAGCGCTGACGTTCTTCCGTCACGTACGGAGAGGGGCGCCGGACAAACAAGGGGGGGTGACCCAAGAATAAGACTGGGTGTATTGGTGG
>NZ_JBHWBS010000220.1:0-1071 GCF_042735655.1 Streptomyces sp. NPDC059567
AATCTCGCGTTTTGGAGTGCGCGACGGTCACGGTGCAGTTCTAGGCCATCAGCAGCTGGGCCATTGGCTTACCAACAATGTTTGATTTGCCGACAACTACAGCATTCATTCCGGCCAAGCTGCCCAAACGGTCTTTCAGCATCATCAAGCAGCCCAGCGGGGTGCAGGGAACCAAGGCGTCTTGGCCTGTGGCCAAACGGCCAGCGTTCAGGATGTGAAAACCATCCACATCTTTGTCTGCATCAATGGCATTGATAACCGCGTTGGTATCAAGGTGTGCAGGACGAGGGAGTTGCACGAGAATGCCATTAACTTCCGGAGCGGCATTCAGCTCGTCCAAGAGACCCATTAGCTCAGCTTGGGTTGTCTCAGCGGGCAGCCTATGAACGAACGACTGCATACCGATTGCCAATGTCTGGCGGTGTTTGGCACTTACATAAACGCCACTTGCTGGATCCTCGCCAACAAGTACAACAGCCAGGCCAGGAATGAGTCCTGTTTGCTCTTTAATCTCGGTTACTTCTTCCGTAAGTTTGTCCACGAGATTGGCTGCAAAGCCTTTCCCGTCGATACGGTCGGCCAAGAATTGATTGTTCATGAAACTAACACCTCAACGTCATTGACTGGCGTGATTGGTTTTCATTGGCGCAAATTTGAGGAGTGGGGGTGTTGTTTGCCACCCCCTTTAGAGCTCTGGTCTTATTTGACCAGTAAAGCTCCGCGCGCCATGAATTCCTTGAATTGCTCTTCAGGAACGAAAGCGCCACCAGTTGTCCAAATGACGTGTGTTGCCTGAGCGAGTTTATTGCTCAGTCCGTGAGCTTCTTGATAAGCACGACCTTGATTGCTGTTCACGATGAACTCTGGGCCGGCAAAGCCTGCAGTAGCTGATGGCTCAAGGCGAATTGCTTGAGTGGTTTGCGCCTTCCAGAGCCAGCGGAACAAGTCGTCGTCGTCGACAGTGAAAACGCCGGACAGCATTGGCTTCATGACATCCGCTACGAACTCCGACATACGGGCAACCGCCATACCGTCTGCTTCAGTTCGGTTAGTCAGGCCAACGTCATACAC
>NZ_JBHWBS010000221.1:0-1003 GCF_042735655.1 Streptomyces sp. NPDC059567
ACGCCGTCCACCTCGCGCAGGAACCAGCAGATGCCGAAGCCGTCACCGAGATTGCTGCCGCGCAGCTCGACCGTCTGCTCCCGCATCCGGTGCAGCACCTCGGTCGGCAGAAGCCGCTCGCCCTTCTCGGTAAGACCGTCGCCGAGCTGGAAACGAGCCCAGGCGAGGACGTCCGACGCCGAGGAGGCGAGCCCCCCGCCGGGGTTGTTGGCCCGGGTGAGCTTCCACTCCCGCGCGACGGCGAGGTCGCCGTCCTCATCGGGGTTGTGGCCCACGGCGAACCGCCTGGTCATGACCTCGGCGGTGCCGAAGAAGCTGTGCGAAAGCCCCAGCGGCTCGAACAGGAGCGAGGCGATGGCCCGTTCGTACGTCAGACCCGTGACCTTCTCCAGGACGCGCCCGAGCAGGTTGAACGCGGCCTGACTGTACGAGGCGCGGGCACCGGGCTCACCGACGAACTGCAGCTCGGCCATCTTCGCCACGAAGGCGGCCAGGGCGTCGTCGCCGTCCCCGGTGTCGACGATGAGGTTCCAGTCGAGGCCCGAGGTGTGGTTGAGCAGGTTCAGGACGGTGATCTCGGCCGCCGCCTTCTCATCCGCGAGGACGAGCTCGGGAACGTAGCGGCGCACCGGAGCGTCCAGCTCGACCCGGCCGTCGGCGACCAGCCGCATCAGCGCGGTCGCCGTGAAGGTCTTCGTGGTGGAACCCAGCAGGAACAGCGTGTCCTCGTCCACCGGGAGCGGGTTGTCGAGGCTGGTCACTCCATGGCTCGCGAAGGTCTCGCGACCGTCCGCCCACACGCCCACGGTGACACCGGGGATGTCGAACTTCGTGGCCGTCCGCGCGACGAACTCGGTCAGCTCGGCCTGGGACTTCTCGGTGATGCCGGCGCTCATGGGGTTTCTCCTGATCGGGTGTCGTCGTTCTTGATGACCACGACGATGCCCGGGCGCCCTGACAGCCCGCCGACCGCGCGCTGACAGGCGGCGCCGGCGCCTGTCAG